>JAHJTX010000032.1 GCA_018829545.1 Bacteroidota bacterium
AGCATGCTTTGATATTTAAAAATGTTGCCGGGTTATATAACTTAACCTATGCTTGAAATTTCTCTTTTAAAGGGATAGTGGGCTCTATTGCTTTTTTTACTTATTTCGCAGGGACTCTATTACTTTCCAATGGACTCAGAATCCATATCAAGTAGGTACTTGGGTAAATTTTAACGGTGTAATAGTGCATGAAATAGGACATGTTCTTGGGTTGGGTCATTGTACTGATGCTTATGCAGTAATGTATCCTGATCCAGCTAGTCGTGATTTTGTTGTATTAGATCCTAACGAAAGTGATATTACGGGGATAAATTATTTAACTAGTTGCGAAACTAACCCATGTAGCCCTCCTATGCAAAATGAAGTAAACATTACAGCAGAAAAAAAACTAAATTATTTGCCTGTTGAACAAAAGGGAGAACAAGAAAATGAAAAAAAACAAAGTACTATTAAAGAGAGTTGCAGTTTATCTATTAGCTACTATATTTATTAATTCAACAATTAGTTGTAACTTTGATTCACCTGAAGATATTGATATTGTGACAAATGAACCTTCATCTGGGAAATATTTTTTAAGATATTCAGGTGGAATAGTACCATCAGTATTTTCGCAATTTAATTTTATTTATGTTGCAGAAAACGATCTCAATAGATCATTTTATGTATATGGTAAAGAAGGAGTCCAGGACATTGCATATCAAGATAAAATAGAAGAAATAACAGTTTACGACAGCTATGGAAATCAAAAAGCATATGTATATAGTGATACTAGGGAGGGCAAGAACACGATTGCAAGTTTAACAACAGGCTGTTATACTACAAGGATAGATAATTTTAATATTGATAATACTGTCGAGGAATCTTTTACGATAAAAGCTGAAACTTTAGGAGGTGTTGTCTGTGAAAATACATTTAAAGCAATAAAAATTGATAATAGAGAATTAATAATAAATGAATACTCTTATGCAAATAATACTAGTGAGGGTAAAAAATATGATATTTTAGAAGATGAATATGGTGCTGCACCAAGACTAAGTATAAAAGGGATATTTGCGGAAGCAAATATTGACGTTATCTTTCCAAGTTCAAATGAATTTGAGGTTACAGAAAAAATGCCTTTAACTTCAGATTACAAAAATGAGCTATTTGATTATGCCGAAGATGTATCAAGTGAATTAAAAAATAATTGGAATAACGACAAGTATATAGTTCTGATTGGAATGGATAACTATAATTATACTGGTCTTAATATTGGTGGCACAACCTTGACGAAAAAATTTTCTAGTGGAGAGTATGGCGCATCAGTTTGTTATATATTTCAAGAAAGATTAGAAGGAGGTTCAGATAATATATTAGATGAGAAAGTTACTACGAGGGGTATTGCACATGAACTTGGTCATGCAAGGGGCAAATTGCTTCCACCTTTAGAAGAAGGAACAGAATTTGGTTACATAAAGTATTTAACAGATAATGAGCTGCATGCCACAGGACATTATGGAACGCATTTTGAATATTGTATTATGTCATATTTTTTCAGTGACCATGAAAGCAGAAAAATAAGTGCAGAAAATCCTCATTTTTGTGAAGGACATATTCAAATGCTATTAAATACATCATTTAAACTAGGAGAATAATTATGAAAATTATAATAACTTTAACATATAACTTATTGTTTACAGCCATACTATTTTCCCAGACACTTAATATGGCGATAAAACTGGACAAGAAAGAATATTACATCTATGAACCTATTGGAATTATAATTGAAATAACAAATGAATCATCAGAGCCAATTTCTTTTGCATATGATCCTTTTACAAGTAATTTTAACTTAGCAATTACTTATAATGGAAAAAAGAGTAATTGTCAGGGGGAATCAGAAAATGCTTTTAGACCAATAGTTTTAGAAAGTGGCGAAACTTATTATCGTAGTTATAATATGTTAGCGCCTTTTGGATGTACAAATAGTCCGTATGAAAAAGGATTATATTTAGATCACTTAATGGAAGGTGATTATACTATTGAGCTTGAATATAATTTTGGAAAAAAGATACTAAACAAAGAGGATTTAAAAGTAAAATCAAACAAATTGGATTTTGTTGTAAAAAAACCTCATAATATAATTCATAAGACTCAATTAAAAAAATGCCTAGATATATTTCGAAATTTTAAGAAAATTAATATTGATGCCTTTAGTGATGCAATGACTGAAATTATTGAACTAGATAAATATTCACCTTATAGTATATTTGCAACAAAGTGTCTAATATCTCGGTATAAATTTTCTAAATACTCAAAAGCTCGGGAATTAATGTTTAATTTTTGTAAAGATTTTCCAAATTCGAATTTAGCTTTATCTTTTTCAATGAATGATAGTGAGGTTTTGGAGAAAATAATAAATAGCAAAGAACTAAATGGAAAATTTATTCAAAAATACAGCAAAAAGATAAAAAAAGCTAACGTAAAAATAAAGTACGTGAAGTAAACTACTTTTAGACATTAAAAATTAAAGGGAGTAAAACAAATGAAATTGTTAATAACAATAATCATAGTAATGGTTAACTACTCAGTCCTTTTTTCGCAAGGAATTGGAATAGATATTAAACTAAGTAATGAGTATTTAATTACAAATCAAATAAAAAAATTAGAACAAGAATTTATAATGCTAAACTCTATAAATAGAAAAGAGGTTACTTTTACTATTCAGATAGATAGTATCAATTATTTTAATGAGACTTCTGCTATTGCAAATTGCAATATATATAATATCACCAATAACAATTTTGTAAGCCATAAAAATGAAAAAATATTACTTGTAAAAAATACCAAATGGGAAGTTGACAAAAAATCACTTGGAGATTGGTATAATGTATCAGAACCACAAATTGCTAACAAAAAAAAGAGCAACACTATAAATTCAACGGGTGCACAAATGGCTGTGCAATCTGGTGAAGAGTTTACAATACGTATGAGTGAGAGCACTTTTATTAATTATCCTTTTGCTGATGGAATGGATGAAATAGGCTCAGATATTACTAATGCCAATTTTGGAGTTCAGCTATTTGCACATAGCACAAGTATGGATGGTGCGGTTATATATGACCGTTCACAGACATACTATAAAACTGGTTTTATTATAGACCCAAGATGGTATAGAATTATTTATGCACGTCAGACGGGGCTTAATAAGGCTGTAATAAAGGAATTTACAGCAACAGATAATCATCCACTTACTTATATAACAGCAATTGCCTCCAAAAATGATGGTTCAATATTTATTGCTGATTATGGCAGTAGCCAAATATTACGTTTGGAATATGATAATCCATCACACCAAATTACAATTCCAAGTAATTCGCTTTTTTTAGATATTACTAAAGTATTAAGACCTGTTGATATTGAACTTACTGAAGATGGCGTCTACTTATTTGTGTGTGATTTAGGCTCAAAATCTGTTAAGAAATTTGATATGAATGGAAATTTAGTTATCGAATTTACAGGTGATGCAAATTATACTTTAAACAAACCACTGTTTGTTCAACCATATGAAAGTTTTATTTTAGTTGTTGATCAAAATCCAAATGGAGAATACAAACTTGTCTATATTGTTACTTCACTACCTTACCCTATTGGATATACGAAAGCAATGTATGAATTTCCTTCTGGTAGTATACCTTCCGATTTATCTGGAATTTGGGATTCAGAAATGGTACTAGTCCCAGATAAAGGCTTAAATATGGTTCATGTTTTTGGTGCTAATTATGTGTGTTCATATAACGGGACAAATAACCCTACACAATCTACATTTACTAAATTAGGAAGAATGCCAAATATGTATAATATGGGTGAAGGGCAATTGTGTTTGGAAGGTATTGTATTTGATTCATGGAGGCCTCAAGGTGGCTTTAATCGTGTTATCCTAGGGGTGGATTTGTTTGACCTCGAACTTAGATATTCCTTGATTTCATATCAATCTGTTATGGTTGATTTTACAGTAACCACACTTGCAAAATGTACATATGAATTATTTAGAAAAATTGGGGATGATTACACGTTGGTGCATTCTAATGAATATATGACATTTGCTGGACGTCAAGGTTACCCAATGGATTTTGAAGGTTATCAGTATGGTTTTTATAAACTGAGAATAACAGCTATTCCATTTTTTAATTACAAATACGGTAGTTACTCAATGGAACCAATTACTAAAGAAATTACATTTTATTATGGTGATGAAAACCCATGTAGTAAAATTTATGTCGGAGAGAAGACTTTAGTTAGTAATAAAAACCAAGGCACTCTACAATTAACAAA
>JAHJTX010000325.1 GCA_018829545.1 Bacteroidota bacterium
GCACAATTAAAACCATTTAATAAAACTGTACGGAACACTGAAATGCCTATGAATTCAATACATTGCAAACCGCTCAACTTTTCTTTTCATCTTTTGCTATCAAGTATTTTTGAGTTAGTGGTAAGAAGTAAATACCCTAGTGTTAAGTTAATTATGAAATGACGGTATTGTTTTGTATCTTTGTGAAAAAAAAGAGGCAAAATGGTACAGTATACAATTAAACTAAAAAAAACTGAAGTTGAAGAACTAAGCAGCATTATCCATAAGGGTAAACACACTTCCCAGGCTTATCGCGCAGCTTATATTTTATTAAATTGCGATAAAGGCGAATTTTCAAAGGACACAACAATAACAAATGCTGAAATTTGTAAGATTCTTAAAATTGGAGATAGAACAATAGACCGTGTAAAGAAGAAGTTTATTGACGAAGGCTTTGAAGGTGTATTGGAAAGGCACCCATCAAACCGTAATTATACAAAGAAAATAGATGGTGATATTGAAGCAAAATTAGTAAGCCTCTGTTGCAGTGAACCACCAAAGGGATATGCAAAATGGTCACTGAGACTTCTAGCAGACAAAATGGTAGAACTGAATTATATTGATTATATCTCTCATGTGTCAGTGGGAGAGGTATTAAAAAAAACGAGCTTAAGCCTTGGAAAGTAAAAGGCTGGGTTATACCCCCGGAGCAAAGCAGTGAATTTGTCGCTAATATGGAACGCGTTTTGGATGTTTATAAACAGCCATACGATGAAGAATATCCCGTTGTTTGCATGGATGAGTCCCCTAAACAACTTATAGAAGCGCTCGCAACAACAGTAATAAAACCGGGACAGGAAGCAAGACGGGATTATGAATACATAAGACACGGAATGGTCAATATCTTTATGGCAAACGAGCCATTGAAGGGAAAGAGATTTGTTGAGATTACGGAGCATAAAACCAAAAAGGACTGGGCGAAGTTTTTAAAACGGATAGCAGATGAGATATACCCAAAGGCAAAAAAGATAAGATTGGTAATGGATAATTTCAATACACATAGTGCCTCGGCATTTTATGAGACATTTTTACCCGAAGAAGCTAAACGATTATATGACAGATTTGAGTTTATTTTCACACCAAAGCACGGAAGCTGGTTAAATATGGCCGAAATAGAATTACATGTACTCTCTGGTCAATGTTTAAACCGTTACATTTCTACCATGGAAAAAATAATTACAGAGGTTGAAGCGTGGCAAAATCAAAGGAATAATAAAAATTCGAAAATCAACTGGCAGTTTACAAACGATCAGGCACGAATTAAACTGAAAAGGCTTTATCCGTCAATTTTAGATTAACATAACACTAGTACTGAGCTTGTCGAAGCATCGCTGTCAATCCACTCAACGCCGCTGGGTTTGTATTTGAGGTATTTTTTCATAACAGTTTAATTTCTCTCAATAATAATTTGCCTTTTTCGGTAATTCTATATTTTTGGTTGGGGCTGTTTGGTTTATCGGGAATAGTCATCTCAATTAGTTCTAATTGAATAGCCGGATGTAAAATACTAACCCTAAAGTAAACTCTGTCTTTTAATTTCATCGACTTCATTAAGTCATTTCTGCTCATTTCCCCCTTACAAGCAGAGAGTAAACTTTTAACTTGAGGGGTAACTTGAGGGGTAACTTGAGGGGTAACTTGAGGGGTACTTGCGTGGTACTTGCGTGGTACTTGCGCGGTACTTGCGTTGTCCACTGCCTCTTCCTTCAAAAAATGCTTATGAATTTTGAAGCTAGTTTTAAAATAAGTTCTGTCCTCATCTGTATCGAAAATAGCTTGAGGAGATTTATTATTATGCAGCGCTTTTACAATTGTTGGAATTCCTGTTGCTCTGCCTTCTGTTAAGTGCAGTTCTTTTAAGAATTCTCCAATTCTTCTGTTTCTATATTTTCGCACATCAAATTGGTTGTTCTTTAATCTCTCTTTATCAAGCGGTGGTAAAGGTCCCGGAAAACTTATAAAATCGATCCGGTTTGGATAAACACGAACTTCAATTGGGGAATCATTATCGTAACCACGATGATAAACTGCGTTGCAGAGTGCTTCTTCAAGAGCATCGTAAGGGTAATTATAAAATCTGTCTGATTCAGCTTTAAATTGGCTTTTGATAACTTTTTCTTTTACAACAATATCCTTGAGATGATCAAGAGCGGATTTTAGCTGACGGTGTAACCCGCCTGTAAATATTTTTTCAGTATAAGTTGACCCGGCTTCATCTTCAAAGGAAACTATTTCAATTTTAGCTGAGGGGAAAAATGATTGAGTATTTTTTGCAAAGAAAAGCAGACCCACATTTTTAGGAAGAAGGTTTTCATTTCCGCCTTCTGCAATATTCATTCGTCGGGAAATTTCATTGATTGACAAACTCTGAATTTCATTCTCAAGATCGCTGCCAATCTCATTGAGGAAAATCTTGATAGCTGATAGGTCAAAGTCGGACAATTTAGCTTGATGATTAACTCTATCATCAAATGGAATTTGATTAGCCATTGAAAGAAGCTCACGTTCTTCATCCCGATTTGGTTTGACGGTAGAAGAAAACCTTCTAATGAAGTGGAAATAGTGAGGATTAGCACCTAAAGTTTCCGGAGCTCGATAGGGACGGTTACTACCACCAGGGCACCATAGTATAAGGATTTTTTTACCTTGGAAATCAACCGGTTCAACTACAGGAAAGTAGTTAGGAGCAATTCTTCTGCAAATGTTATTTAGTTCGAGTTGGATAGGGTCTATCTGATTCAAATTCAGTCCACTAGGTGGTAATACCGGTAGACCATTATTCTCCTCAATTCCAATAACAACATAACCTCCACCCCAATTATTAAAATCGTTGGCAAAAGCACAAATAGTTTTAAGAGTTCGTTCAGGATTCCAACCTTCACGGAATTCTATTCTCTCCCATTCAACGGTTCTACCGTTTAATAATTTGTCAATATTTATCGGTAGTGCCATTTTTTTAATTGATAATTGATAATGGACAATTCATAATTATTTTTTTGATTTTGATGTTTTTATGATACTTGTTAAAAGTTTTAGTAATTCCGTTAAATCTAAATTCATACTTTCGAATTCCGTTAAAGTTATATATTTCGCTTTTTCAAGTAATTGTAACCAGTATTCGGTTTCGTTTGCTTCTTTTAATGCAATTGATAATTTATGGATAAAATCAGCTTTTGATTCAGCATGCTCAGATTCTCTTACAGACGCACCAATCGAAGTTCCAGAACGAAGAACTTGTTTACTTAGAATAAATTCCTTTTTGCATTCAATCAGGTATTTAGATAAAGTTACAATTCTAACCGCAAAATCAAATGACTTATTTTTAATTACATTCTCTTTCATATCAATTATCAATTATCAATTTTAAATTGTCTTTTGTTTCTTCTTCCAGCTTCAAAATATCTTTACGTATTTCTTCCAGACTGCGGAGCGGTTTGTATTTATAAAAATACTTTGTGAAATTTATTTCGTAACCAATTTTGGTTTTATTGTGGTCAATCCATGCATCGGGTAAGTGAGGCAGAACTTCTCCCTTGAAATATTCTTCAACATCTTCTTTAAGCGGTATATTTTCATAATCCCTTAAATCTGAATCGGGAACCGGTTCGCCTTTTTTATCTGTTTCAATTTCACCGTTTTCATTTCGTTTAGGTCTTTCAACTGTAATTCGTGTGTAGCCAAAGTCTTCGTTGTCAAAAATCTTGCAATATTCGCTTTCCTCTCCCGAAGGGATGGCTCCGCCAAAAGCTTCGTAAATTTCAGTAATAGTTTTAATCTGGTCGGGCTTTCCGTTTTTAGCGTCGCCGATTTCTTTTCTCTTATTGCCGAGACTGCGCATCATTTTAACATAAAACGGATTGTTTTTGTCGCCTTCTTCCCAGCTGCTTCCACTTGCGTTGATAAGCTGCACTTTCCCTTTTCGTTTAACTTCTTTTCGGTTGGTAATAATCCAAATGTAAGTTGCAATTCCGGTATTATAAAAAAGCTGGTCGGGCATTGCGATAATTGCTTCGAGCATATCATTTTCAATAATCCATTTTCGTATTTCACTTGGACCGCTTCCCGCACCGCCGCTAAACAATGGTGAACCGTTAAATACAATTGCAAGTCGGCTGCCTTCTTTATTGTTTTGTTTCATTTTACTAATCATGTGCTGAAGGAAAAGCAAAGAACCATCGCTTATAGAAGGAAGCCCAGCTCCAAATCTTCCGGCGTAACCTTTGTTGTCATACTCATCTTTAATGAACTTTTGCGCTTTCTTCCAATCAACACCAAACGGCGGATTGCTCAATAAGTAGTCAAACTTCTCATCTTCAAGTCCATCTTGGCTAAAGCTGTTGCCGAATTTGATATTTGCAGGATTCTGCCCTTTTATAAGCATATCGGATTTACAAATTGCGTAAGATTCTGGATTAAGTTCTTGTCCGAAAAGTTCTAATCTTGCGCTTGAGTTTAATTCGTGTAGGTATTCGTCAGCAACAGAAAGCATTCCGCCGGTCCCGCATGCAGGATCATAAAGCGTTTTTACGATTCCTTCTTTTCTTAAAATATCTTTATCGTTGGCAAATAGAATGTTAACCATTAAACGAATAACTTCACGTGGTGTAAAATGTTCTCCGGCAGTCTCATTGGATATCTCGGCGAACTTTCGGATGAGTTCTTCAAAGATATAACCCATTTCCATCGGTTCGGAAACTTCAAACTTATCTTTTGCATCGGCAAAATGTTTTATTACAAGATAGAGTAAATCATATTCATCAAGTTTTTTTATCTGGTCTTCGAAGCTGAAGTAATCTATTATTTCACGTGCACTGATAGAAAAACCATATATATAATTACGGAGATTTGCAGCGACATTGTTGTGGTCTTTAGCAAGTTCGGTAAAATCATACTTGCTGTAATTGTGGAATTTTCCCTTTGCTATGCCATTTAGAATTGGTTCTAATACTTCCGGTTTTTTGTCTTTGTGTTTTTGATAAGCTTCCAACACTTGTTTTTTTGTCGGCTCAAGCACCATATCCAAACGTCTCAAAACAGTAAATGGTAAAATTACTTTTCCGTAATCGGCTTGTTTATAATGTCCTCTTAATAGATCAGTAATTGACCAAATTAAATTAGCTTTTTCTCTGAAATTGTTCATTAATTCCTATAATTAAAACAAAAATTTGTAATCTCAATTTCATGCCTTTTGAACCAGTTAAGATAGTTACGTGTTTCTAGCCTTTGTGGCTTTCTTATCTACTTTTATGAGAGTGGGTATCCTTTTTGTCCATTTATCCTCATCTATTTAGGCATTTGTAATAAATTTGTTTCCTATAATATATTATTTGTTAATAGAGCCTCACTTCAGAATAAAATATCAATTCGTTAAACTGCCGGTGGGCGCAGGAACTCTTCCGCCGCGCCCAACAAAATTTTCACAGCTTAAGTTACTTACTTTCATAATTGGCGCTAATCCCAAGAGACCGCCGTAATCTACGGTATCGCCCACTTTCTTTCCGTAAGCCGGAATTATTCTTACCGCGGTTGTTTTATTATTAATCATACCGATAGCGCATTCATCTGCAATTATTCCGGCAATTGTTGAGGTCGGAGTATCACCCGGAACTGCAATCATATCCAAACCGACTGAACAGACGGCAGTCATCGCTTCTAATTTTTCAATTGTTAAATGTCCTTTTTGAACTGCCCGAATCATACCTTGATCTTCGCTTACGGGAATAAACGCGCCGCTCATTCCGCCGACCGATGAGCTTGCCATCAAGCCCGCTTTTTTAACGCTGTCGTTCAGCATTGCAAGCGCAGCGGTTGTGCCGGGCGCTCCAACATCTTCAACTCCCATTGCAATTAATATATCTGCTATTGAATCGCCTTCTGCGGGAGTCGGCGCTAATGAAATATCAACGATGCCAAATGGCACGCCGTGCTTTTCGGCGACTTTTCTACCAACCAGTTCGCCCGCGCGAGTGATTTTGAATACGGTTCTTTTAATAACTTCAGCCAAACTTTGAAGATCTGTTTTACCCGCGGATTTAATTGCATCGAGCACAACTCCGGGTCCGCTGATGCCCACATTCAAAACAACTTCCGGTTCGGAAATGCCGTGAAACGCTCCCGCTACAAAAGGATTATCTTCCGGCACGTTGCAGTAAACAACTAATTTTGCGCACCCGATTGAATTTTGATCTTTCGTAAGCTCGGCAGTTTTTTTTATTGCCTCCGCCATTAAATTAATCGCGTCCATATTTATTCCGGCTTTGGTGGAAGCAACATTCACGCTGGAACAAACGCGTTTTGTCTGCGAAAGAGCGTATGGAATTGATTCAATTAATTCACGTTCGCCATTGGTAAATCCTTTTTGAACAAGAGCAGAAAACCCCGCAATAAAATCTATTCCTATTTCCTCTGCAGCTTTGTCAAGCGTTTTTGCAATTTCAACAAAATCATCCCGCTTGAAGTGATCGAATGGAATTGAAATCGGAGTTACGGCAATACGCTTATTCGCAATTGATAATCCATATTGATCTTCAACTTCCTTAGCATACTTAACGTGATTTTTGCCGTACTTTAATATTTTATCGTAAATTTTTTGTTTTGTGATTTCAATGTTTCTATCAACGCAATCTCTTAAGCTAATCCCGAGCGTAACTGTTCTGATGTCAAAATGTTCTATTTCGGTCATTTTTATCGTTTCTAGAATTTCTTCAAACTCGTAAGGCATGGTTGGCTTCCTAATATAATTCTTAAATTCTGTGCATAAATCTGAACAAATCTTCGTGCTGCATAAAGACTTTTATATTCATTTCTTCCGCAATTTTATTCATATCAGTTTGGATTTCCTTCAAGTCCTTTGGCGAGTTAGAAATATCAATTATCATAATCAACGTAAAAAACACGTCAAGGATTTTTTGGCTCATATCGCGGATATCACATTCTGCATCGGCAATTGCCTGTGTGATTTTTGCAATAATTCCGGCGTGATCCAGACCGAATGCAGTTAAAATAATTCTTCCGGAATCAAAAGTATCCGACTGTATTTTCCCGGGCGCTGAACCGATTTTTGCAACGGACTTTTCAACAACTTTTTTTACCAATTCAGGAGTTGCCCGCTCACCAAGTTCGCTCATTGCTTCAAGAGTTAATTTTCTGATCTCTTCTTCGCTAATTCTCAAGGTTTTTTTCCTTCGTATCTATTTTGTAAATATTCAAATGCTTTGTTAGCAATTTCTTTGTTTTTTTCGATTACAAAATGCTCAGTGTTTTGGTTGCTTCCTACGTAAAATCTCAGCCATAATAAATCCGCAATCAACAGTCCATCCAAAATTCTATCCTCCGCGAATGCATTAATTGTTAATCCGCCCCAAAGTAAATGCCAGCCGAATGACATGGCACCCGAAAGATAATTTCCAGTGTAAACTTGACCCGCTCCCGGCAAAATATACGAAATTAGCTTTGCAAAGGTAACCGAATATTTTTCCTTTTCAACATCTTCGGATAAAATTTTAAGAGCGTGATTGCTGTCTACTTCTGCGAATGATTTGGCTGCGTTTGCCCACTTATCCGAAAGCATATACGTCCAACCGCGCCAGTAGGATATTTCAACATTTCTCTCTTTGAATTCTCGGTCTCCCTGCAATTCATCAAGTACATTCAATGCGTTTACGTGCGTGCGGCGGAGAATATTTGTGCGGACTAATTCCAATTTAGCGTTGAATCTTTCATCGCCATTTCTTGACGAATGCACGGCTAATGCGAAATATTTAATCGCTTCGTCGTAATATCCGCCCATTTTATACGATTGCCCGATTCTAATTTTTATCTCATAATCATGGATTTTATATTTATCAAAAAAATCCAGCCGTTTGAATTCGGTAACCGCTTCAAAATATAACTCCGATTCAAACAAATTCTGCGCATAGCTCAACTGCTTTTCTAGCCCGTGTTGACCGAAACTCGCAACGGAGCAAAGTATAAATAACGCTAAGATTTTTATTTTCGTCATCATACTAATTGCACAGAAAATTTATGTTGGGCAGAAAATAATTAAGGGATTTTATATAATTCTTCAGATCCACTTTGAATTGAAATTTGACTTGAGCATTATAATTTTGAGCGGCGGAATATGAGCCGTAAATATTTCCAGCGTAAAAATATGCTGTAAGTCCGGTGAACAGCCACGCTCTAAAAGTATGGTCAGAATTAAAATTACTTGCCGCAAGCGCGCCAAGAACAGCTGTAAATACGAACGATGTAATGCCGTCCCCAATTTCATTCGAATAAATTTTACCCAACCCGGGAATTGCCGCCGAAAGCAATGCCGCTGTCTGCGGGTCTAAATATTTTTGATTTTGTTTACGGAAGTAAAAATCCCGCATAAAATCTTGATGAATTGGAGGAAACGAATTGATTAGTTTAGCTGAATCTGAAGGAAGTTCATCATCGAACAAATCAATCGCACTATTTATGCTTCTGGTTTCAGCGGAGTAAATTGCAGGAAGAAAAACACCATCGGCATAAAACTCTTTAAATTTTTGAAACTCGCCGGAGACGAAATAAGTCGACAAAAAATGCAGTTTTGCTTCGTCGCTCAGATTGGAATTAAAGAAGAGTGATTTGTAATTATCCCGCGCCTCGCTATGTCTAAGCAGCTTATCGAATGAGTAAGCAATTTTAAATCGAATTGTATCGTTATTCGAGTACTTCAAATATTCCTTGAATTCATCCGCAGCCCGCAGATAATCTTTCTGACAAAAAAGATACTCGCCAAATTGTAATCTGTTTTCCGGGCTGAGCAAATTTTCTTCATCAGGAATTGTCTGCGCACGCATACCGCCGATTCCCAGAATTGTTATCATCAGAATTAACTGCATGACGGTAATTCTAGTGAGCATTTTGTTGATAAGCCAATTATAAAAAGTTAGGAGAAATAAATTAGGGACGTTTTCTAAAACCGTTGAAACGGTTTTCTGATACCCTAACTTATTGTTAACCCACGACTTAAGTCGTGGGTTAATGGCAGACGGAAATAAATTTACCGACCGTTTTACCTGTTTAGTTGCTTTTATGACCTCAATCAACAACAATATCTCTTGGAATATAAATTATGTCAATATTTCTTAAAGTGTAATTGGTAATCGGATCATACAACTTGCCCGAAGAATGCATTGAATACTGTCCTCTCCGCTTGAAAATATTTGTATCGCGCAAGAATCTATCGGCAAACATTAGTGAGCCTTGAGCAATTCCTTTGCTTTTTACCGATTGCATAAAAAAGGCTGAGCAGCTTGGGTGAAACGGACAGTTATCGCCATCGAGATCGGAAATAAAAAATCTGTATCCATTATTCAAAACGGAAAGTGAAAATGAACTTACTGTCGAGCGATTGAATGAATACGGCGCAGGCTTCTCCACCTCATACTCAAATGATTCAATCTTTTTGCTCCATTTATAATTTTCAGTCTGGCTGTAAACCGTAATACTGAACAGAAGGAATAACGCTAAAAAGAGATTCATATTTTACTTTCATCTATACTTAATCTTCGGAGTAAATTTTTCAATTCGAGCTGTTTATAAAGGGCATTCTTGCACAACGAAATACCATCATCCCAAAGGAGGTCTTTCGTTATGCCGTCAATTCTTACTTTATTGAAAAAATCTTCTTCGACTAATTTAGCAAATTCCGGCTTATTCTTTAAGTGTTCGAGATTAATTTCTCCGCTTAAACCGTCGGAATATTTAATGTACAATTTATAATGCTCAAGCGGCTTAACTAAAACTGGAATTTTCACACTGCCTCTAATTTTTTAACAATTCTCTCGCAATCACAATCCGCTGAATCTCTGATGTTCCTTCATAAATCTCGGTTATTTTAGCATCACGCAAGTATCTTTCAACTAAATATTCTCTAACGTAACCATATCCACCATGGATTTGAATCGCTTCCAATGCGCATTCGACGGAAACTTTTGATGAGTATAACTTTGCCATCGCAGCTTCTTTAACATAAGGCAATCCGGCGTCTTTTAATCCGGCAGCTTGAAGTGTGAGAAGTTTTGCAGCTTCAACTTTCATTGCCATATCCGCAAGTTTAAATTGAATTGCCTGGTGATTTGCAATTTCTGTCCCGAATGCTTTTCTTTCTTTAGCATATTTTAGCGAAGCATCTAATGAAGCTTGTGCGATGCCCACCGCTTGAGATGCTATTCCATATCGTCCGCCGTTAAGAGTGTTCATCGCAAAATTAAAACCTTTGCCGACTTCCCAAATAACGTTTTCTTCGGGGACTCTGCAATTCGTAAATGTAAGCGAGCAAGTATCGGAACTTCTAATTCCAAGTTTGTCTTCTTTAACGCCATGTTCAAAACCGGGAGTTCCTTTTTCCACCATAAATGCAGTTATACCTTTGTGGCGCAATTCCGGATCGGTCTGAGTAATTACGATATAATAATCTGCAGATTGCCCATTCGTTATCCAATTTTTAATTCCGTTTATCACCCAATGCGAACCATCTTTTTCGGCATAAGTTCTTTGCTGCGTTGCGTCGCTACCTGCTTCGGGCTCAGAAAGTGCAAACGCGCCGAGTTTTTCGCCGCGGGCTAACGGCTTAAGAAAATTGTTTTTGATATGATCGGATCCCCATTTTTCTAAACCGTAATTTACCAGCGAATTATTTACAGACATTATAACGCCTACGCTGGCGTCAACTTTGGAAATTTCGATCATTGCAAGAACATAACTAATCGTGTCCATTCCTGCGCCGTCATATTCCGGCGATACCATCATTCCCATGAATCCTAAATCTGCAAGTTTTTTTACAATCTCTGTCGGGAACTCCCCCTTCTTGTCTCTCTCAACTGATGTTGGGGCAATTTCAGCTTCGGCAAATTCTTTTGCCGTCTGCTGAATCATTAACTGTTCTTCTGTGAATTGAAAATTCATTTTTAAACCTTTTTTTAATTTCTTGATAGTTATTTAGTCAATAAACGGGTAGTGCTTGACGAAGCATCACTATCTGCCCGTTTGCAACAAGCTCTCGTTGGCAGTAGAGCTTCTTTGACATTCGTTTCTGTGACCGATGTGTTAAAAGCAAGTTACCACCGCTTTTTATGAGTGTCTTATGTTTTGAGCAATGAAACATTCTTGAAAATTTCACCTTTGCCTCGCGTTTTACTTAGTGCATAATTTCACAAATACAGTGACGTATAAAATAATGGCTAAATGTATTAGCTCTGTCAATAAGTTAACAAAAGTATAATAACTAATCTAGGGTATTTACTTCTTACCACTAACTCAAAAATACTTGATAGCAAAAGATGAAAAGAAAAGTTGAGCGGTTTGCAATGTATTGAATTCATAGGCATTTTAGTGTTCCGTACAGTTTTATTAAATGGTTTTAATTGTGCCATATTCTATTA
>JAHJTX010000326.1 GCA_018829545.1 Bacteroidota bacterium
CAACATCACGGTCTCGCCTATCTCTTCGGCTTTACGGGACGGATTGCAAAGGAAGACCTGCTGACAAATGACATCATTCTCCATTATGATTTTTCTGCTGGGCACTTCATTGTGGAGAATGGTTCGGTAGTCAAGCTCGCCCCTGTTTTATTCACCACGCTGGACCTGCGCGGCACGTTTGGAGGATCAAGACCGGACATCTCCATTCTTCCGTCCATAAAATGGAAGGCATTCGATTCGGTTTTCATTGCATTCGGTTTTCATGCACCCCTGACAAAGTCGACATCCTTCAAAAACCAGTTTATTCTACAGATTGAATTCGGTACTCACTAACTATGAACTTTCTTTATATACAAAAGCACGCACGGCACATAACAGCGGGTTTAAAAATGCGTGGTGAAGTGGGTATATCAAGTGCAGTTTTTCAATCAAACTTTTGTGCAGGTGGACAGTTTTGTGCTCCGAAATCCCGCACTTCTTAAATCCGCCAACCGTTACAAACAAGGCAAAGAAACAAACTGCTATATTGAAAATTGATTGAAAGAATAAATATTGTGAATACAAACCAAAATATAGATTTATCTGTTCGTAGAAGAAAATACTATAGTGAAGATTGTGGCTTGACTATTTGTCCAGAATGTCATTCATCGCTAATAGAAGATGGATGTACAATATTATTGGCTGTTAAATCTGACGAAGATGAAGGAGAAATTATGACAAATCTTTCGGGAAGTCATTTTTGCAATAATTGTCCAGTAGTCGTATTTGACACTGGAAAAGTTGAGCAAGCAACAAAATTAGGAATTAAAAGTGATGGTAATTTTAAATATCTAATTGCTGGAATAGTTGATTTAAATTCAATTCCAAAAGAAAAGGGACATCTTGAAATAGGAATTGATGAAAATCCAGTTCCATTAGTTCATTTTTTACCTGAATTGAACACAACGACTTTTATTGCTGATAAAAAAATAAGACGAAATGAACCGTGTCATTGTGGTAGTGGAAAGAAATATAAAAAATGTTGTGGTAAATGAAAACGAGGATTAAGAGAAAAGAATTTGAAAAGTTATTTGCTACCTACAATAATAATGGTACACAAATTTGGGTAATTACAAGAGTGAAAAAACTACCAACTGAAATTGTTAATATTGCAATTAGACTGGCAGATTTAGATTTTATTAATTATGTGAGGATTTGCGATGAAACTTTGGCTGCATCAAGTGAAAATTACCCTCAAAGACCAAAAGTTCCAATTACAATTATGAACCACGAAACAGCCATCGGAATACAAATACTTCACAGTATTTCATATAAATCAATTGACTTCTTTGACATAAATTCTCCTGTAAAAGGAAACGGCAGTAAGATGGTAGACGCAATATTAAAAGATTTTCCATCAGATTGGCAACCAGCAGTAGTAATGGATTGGAGTAATGGCTTTTGGGATAAGATGAAAGCAAAATATAACAATTTAGAATGGATTATGTAATAAAGTCCAGTTGGTAACACGCAATATAGCAAAAAGCGGTAATTCAAGCGGCTTTAGCCCGTTTTGGCTTCAACTCGGTTTGATAAGGAATCACTCGCAATCGGCAACTTTTCATACCGCCGACCGTTAGTTGCATTTGCCCTTGATAGCTTTATGCAAGGAGGAAAATGTATGAAAAGAACATTTACGATTTTAGTTTTAACAATTTCCACATTAGCAAGTATAAATGCATTGAAAGCTCAATGGATTCAGCAAAACAGCGGCACCACAGAAAAACTTATCGATGTGGTGATGCTCGATTCATCAACAGCAATCGTTGTGGGCGAAAACCAAAATATTTTTAAAACTACAAATTCTGGTGTAACGTGGAATTTCTTAGGACTGACTTGGAGTTTTCCGATGAACTGGAAAAACATCTCATTTTGCGATAAGCAATATGGAGTTCTTGTAGGAGGCAACAATATTATTACAACAACAGACGGCGGCGATCATTGGTCGCTAAGTTACCAATCATACGAAAAAAATTTTCTAAGCGCATTGTGCCTACATCCTGGAAACATTTATGCCGGCGATGATTCCGGTTATGTCTATCATTCAATTGATAGCGGCAAAACATGGTCTTCAGAGAAAATCAGCACGTTACCGATACGTTCAATTTTCGCCTATCGCGGTCCTACGATACTTGGTTTGCCTCTCTACGCATTGACGTCTCATTCAATTATTACAAAAAATGAATTTTTCCCAATTACTCCAAGGGATGAAAAAGAACTTAAGTTTTTTAACGGATTAGGTTCTGAAGCGTATCGCGGAGAGTTTTGTAACGGCGGGCGCGCGGGATTTATCGTGGGAGTCCAGGGGGACTTGCGATCCGCACCAGCCATTATTCGGAAATCGATGTCGGATACCGCGTGGCTGGAAGTTTCAACAGCCATTCTGCAAGACGGCATATTGTTCGGCGTCTCAGCTCCTTCCGCTAATGTTATTTACGTCTGCGGGAGTAACGGTATGATTTTCAATTCGTCAGACGGCGGAGATACGTGGATCGCCCACACTGTACCAACAATGCGAAACATGAACGCAATCTATTTATATGACGAGAAACGGGGCTTCTCTGTTGGCGATTCGGGATTGATCCTCTATACATCGAACGGTGGAGTGACAAGCGTTCATGATCCTGATAGTCATCTTCAAATGAAATTTGCTCTTGATCAAAACTACCCAAACCCGTTCAATCTATCGACAATGATTATATTTCATCTTCCGTTCACATCATTCGTATCACTGAAAATATTCGATATATTGGGAAGGGATGTGGCTACGCTTGCCTTCGAGGAACTAACCGTAGGAATTCACTTTCGACAATGGAATGCTGCGGGGATGCCAAGCGGAGTGTATTTTTATCGTCTGCAGGTTCGCTCATTTTCGGAAACTAAGAAACTTGTTCTGCTTAGGTGATGAGCAACTGCAACTAACAAACAGCCTTACGACACTTGCTTGATTGAAAGTTTTTTATTGTGCTCGCTCAATGCCGTCCCGCTTGAAGAAAAGTGAATTTACTATAGCAAACGGGACGGCGCTGCGTAAGGCTGCAAACGTTGTGTGTCTTATTGAGAAAATCCACTGTTCCAATAATCTAATGAAAAAGGATAAAAAAAATTGTAGATTTATGTTATGGAATTATTAGATAAAAACATCGAGAAATTATCGAAACTATGTAACAAATACAGTGTTTTGAGACTGTATGTATTTGGTTCAGCATTAAATGACAAGTTTAGATTAGATAGTGATATTGATTTTCTTGTAACATTTGATTCAGTTGAATTAAATGACTATGCTGATAATTACTTCGATTTCAAATTCTCATTAGAAGATTTATTCAATAGAAAAATCGACTTGCTTGAAGAAAAAGCAATTAGAAATCCATTTTTAAAACAATCTATTGATACTTCAAAAGAACTAATTTATGGATAATGAAATCAAGACTTGGTTGTATGATATAAATTCTGCAATTTCTGAGATAGATGGATTTTTTGAGGAAGGAAAGAAAATCTTTGAGAATTATCAGAAAGACATAAAAACGAGACGTGCAGTCGAAAGAAATATAGAAATAATTGGCGAAGCTGTAAAAAAGATTCTCGATAAGAATATTGATATTGAACTAACAAACGCAAGAAAGATTGTTGATGCAAGGAATAGAATAATACACGGTTATGATACAATTTCAGATGATGTTATTAGGGGAATAATAATTAGACATTTGCCGAAATTAAAAACCGAAGTTAATCAACTTATGAATAAATAATACGAACACCCAACAATGGCTCGTATGCAATAGCGGGCGCAGCCGGGAGCCTTGGCTTCTCGACATCTGTTTTATCAGTCTCGCGTCTGAGCAACAACTGCCTTCGAATCCGCTACTGCACATAGCCTGAACGTTATATGCGATTTTAGTAGACCACTACCCAACCGACAACTACTCGACTTTTTAACCTGACATTAAAAACAGTTGCACTTTCGGACAACTTTTCATATCGTTGCTTCGTGGTCAAAAAACAGAAGCTACGAACTATAATTTTTTTACAAGAACTACTTTCAAGAGTTCTTTGAAAAACAGCGAGACAAGGTGAAAGATAAAATCATCTGGACTTTTAACTTGATAGAAGAACTTCAAAGAGTTCCTGAAACTTATCTCAAACATATTGATAACACGGACGGACTTTTTTCAGGCGGCAAAGCGGTCAGTTTTCAAGTGGAAAAAACAACTTCTTAAAAAACAAGGCAAGTTCATCATAACCCGTGGCGCTAAACTCGATATTGGTCCCGGCATTTCGCACAAAACAACCATAATTGAACTTTACTTCAAAGGATACACTTTTACCGAGATTGAACAACTGAGAACTAATCGCTAAAAGTTAGAATCTATCACTTTTGGTCAACCAAATTACACTCTTTTTCCTCTTGATGCGTGACTTTTTAAGTGAGCCTTAATTTCCCGTTAGAGCTATCAACTTCTTCAAGAATCCGCATGAATAGTTGATCTTTAATTGTTCTGCGCTTTTTATAATCAACTACATATCTCATTACAAATTTCATCTAAAAAAAACAACAATTATCACCGCCAACAGTGAAGTAATTATTTTCCCCACTGTTGGGTCATAAAGCCATTGATTGATTGTATCTTCCATTAGTTTTCTCTCTTAAAGAGCTACTTTGATTCTTTTGTTCTTCTAACAATAGAAATTGCAAAACCAAGCGCCATCACGAGCACACCAATCCAAACCAGACTAATAAAAGGTTTAATACTGGCGTCAACTGTAAGAATTTCTTTTGGCGCAGGCATTTCCTCTTCGGCAGCAGGAGCATCAAGAGAATTAAAAACCAAGCTAACTGTGCCGGATGCATCCAAATTATTCATTTCAATTCTTAAATTGGCTTCGTCAATTTTAGCGGATTCAAAAGTTTTGTCGCCTCCCTTAGAAACCATTTTCGGTTCAACAGTAAAATTTTTACCATTGTACTCAACGTTGAGTATAGCGCCGATAAAGAATTCACCGCCGCCTTGCATTGCAGTCATAGCTTCCGAAGGAAAATTAAATTTGCTGAAAGTAATTTTTTTACCTTCGAAATCTTTTGTTTCGCCTTTTTTAAGAATAGCGGACTCACCATGATTGTGTGTTGATTGATCATCTTTTGCATCTTGATAACTAACTGGCGCAACGTAAATATCTTTTGTTAATTTGGAAAGGATATCCGGTTCTCGCATAAGGCTGTTATTGAATTCGGCAATAAACATTACTGGAGAAACATGGCTAATGTTATCACCATCCTTAACTTCTATATCAAATTGATATTTCTTGCCGTTATCGATCGGTGTTATTTCTTTGAAAGTGAGAGTGAAACCTAAAACTTCCTTTGGCTCATTTTTAATTAATTGAGCCTGCTTTTCTTCTGTGAATCCTCCGGTAGTTACAATTCCAACAAAAAAAAGAGCCATGCCAATATGAGCTACATACCCGCCCATCTTAATTTTACCTAAACTATATACTTTTATAGCTATTTCAAGGTTTACTGCTAATGTATACAACGAAGTAATTAAAAGAGCTGCAAGCATAACATCGAAGATACTTCCGAGAATTATTATTAAAGCAGAGACAACAATTGTAACTAGTAAAGAAAGTTTTGAGTTTTTTAGAATATCTTCCTTTGCGTTTACAGTCCACTTTAAAATCAGACTCAAACCGTTTAATAATCCCATTAAAATAGCAATCGGTAAGTTTAATTCGTTGTAAAAACTGAGTTCGACTGATCGTCCAAAAATTGGAGCAGAAGTTCCGGCAAACACAATTACCGCAGAAGCGATTAATGCAACAGCGCCGGTAAAAATAGCCAACTCCCTGGAAAGCACATTGTCTGCAGCTTTAAATGTATTTTCCAAATATTTCCATCTAAATAAAATAGCTCCAATACCGAGCAGAGAAAATGTGCCAATAAATAGAACAAGGAAAAAATAAACTAGCATTCCAGGCGCAACAAATGAGTGAACTGAAGCGTCACCCAAAATTCCACTTCTTGTTAAAAAAGTGCTGTACAAAACCAAAATGTATGTGAGTATAGCCAATATCAAATTAGTTTTAACAAATCTTCCTGCATCGCCGGCACTTTGTGTTTTTCTTTGAACCAGCAGTGTGTGAACAGAAGCAGCGCCAATTAGCCAAGGAATTAAACTTGCATTTTCAACCGGATCCCAGCCCCAAAATCCGCCCCATCCTAAAACACCATATGCCCAATAACCACCGAGCATAATTCCAACTCCTAAAACCATTGCAGTCGCCGAAACCCATGGAAGAGACTGTTTAACCCAATCTGCGTACTCGTTTTTAATTAATGCTGAAAAAGCAAATGCAAATGGAACAGTTGCCATCGCAAAACCTACAAATAAAATTGGAGGATGAATCTGCATCCAAAAATTTTGAAGAAGGGGATTTAGTCCTTTTCCTTTGATCAAAAAGTTTTCGAATGAGATGCCGTTTGCAGATAAAAGCCCAATTAATTCCGAATCAATTTTTACGAAACTCTGCCCGCCGCCGCTTGGATCGGAAAAGAAAAAGTTTTGAAGAAACGGAAGCGAGAGAAAAGATTGATTAAATTTTGTGATTTCTATAAATGAGGGTTCCGACCAAATGTAGGCGAATGGACTTTTTAATCCCGGCGAAACCATTATCAATAAAAATGACGCTGCAAGTGTAAATATCATCATTACCCGGCTTTCCAGGTCACCGCGTTTGGATGTATATTCCAATAAAATTAGTCCAACAATTGCGGTAAATAAAAGCCAAAGCATAAAACTGCCTTCCTGTCCGGCATAGAAAGTGGACATCAATAAACCTAGAGGCAAGTCTGAATTGCTGTAATTAAAAACGTACTTAAATTGATATTGATGGGTTAATATTGCGTGGAGAAGCATTGCCGAAGC
>JAHJTX010000327.1 GCA_018829545.1 Bacteroidota bacterium
AAAAAAGAGGTAAAAAATGAAAACATCAAAACAAACACTAATTTATTTATTGGCATTATTTTTCGTAATGAATGTCCAAATTTATTCGCAAAGTAGAAAAGCAATCGGCAAAATATTTTCCTCAGAGATTGAATCAAAATTATCCGTTGAACAAATGAACTATTTGTTAAAAATTAAATTCAAAAAAGGGGGAAATAATTATTTTTTTTCAGATAATAGATGAAGCAAATGTTTAAAAAGTGTTATATAATATTCAATATCATTTTCATTACTAATTTGATATTAGGTTGCAATCAATCTACTGAACCTGGTAAAATAACTGAAAACACAATGTACGTTTATTCCAACTCTGGAAAAACATTTTATCTAATAGATTATAAAACTTATGAAGTTGTTAAAGAAATACAATTACAGATATCCTATACCGTTTCTTTTGACGGTATGAGAATTTCCACTAATAGAGACTATCTTTTCTTTGGAGCACAAGGAACATTTCCGGATCCTCCATCCGGATTTGCTATTTATAACATCAAAAAGAACAAACTAGAAAATCTTTTTTTTACAAAATTAAATTATGGAATAGGATATTTTATATCAGCAGAAAATAAATCTGAACCAGCGCTTATATATGTACATTTCCGGGATTTTGGTACATATTCAATAGACCTTTTTGAACAAAAAATAAAAGAGCTAATATCAGATGAACATAATTTTAACCTTGATAAAAGAATTTATAATTCTCCCGATGGTAAATGGACAGTTGTTAAAAAAAATAGGGAAGCAGTTGGTTATACAGAGCTAGAATTTTACACTTTAAGTTCGGGATTACGTGACATGCAATTTGTTTTGAATAAAGCGAACGCTGATAGTCTCCGCATCTATGATTGGGCATTTTCAAAAAATAATAAACTCTTCATAACATATCTACCAGGCCCAAGTAGAGGAGCTCAGGGATGCATCGGGAGCTACGATCTGGAAACGAAAAAGCTATATCGTTCATCATTAAAATTCCCTTGGAGTTTGAGCGGTTATTACCTTGGTTATAGTGCAAACCGGAATGAAATTTATGCTATTGGAAGCTATGGTAAATTCTACGTAATGGATGCGGAAACTTATTTAATTAAAGATACTATTGATCTGTCGGTTAAGGGAGAACAATCCCCAATTTTAATTTCACCTGATGATAATTTCGCATTTGTTGCTTATCCAAACAGTAATTCCATTTTTGTAATAGACTTAAACAGCAGAAAAGTAATAAAAACAATCTCAGTGAAAGAGCCGTATAATATGATTATTCCATAAAATCTAAAAAGTTTTTATATCCACTTATAAGGGGAAAATTAATAAACAAAAAAAATATCTGGAGGTAAAAAATGAAAACTCTCAAAATTTTTCTTGCTCTTCTTTTTTTCGCTATGATGTTTACCCAAATAGGTTTTAGACCATAACTATC
This sequence comes from Bacteroidota bacterium, assembly GCA_018829545.1. GTDB lineage: Bacteria > Bacteroidota > Ignavibacteria > Ignavibacteriales > Melioribacteraceae > JAHJTX01. Next base: position 1,454 of record JAHJTX010000327.1, read on the forward strand.
CTAACCCGTTTAATCCGGTTACGGAAATAATGTATGAATTACCGGAGAGGTCGTTAGTGAGAATAACTGCTTATAATATATTGGGCGAGGTGATAAAAATACTCGATAATGGAGAACAGCCGGAAGGAACATATAAAATTACTTTCGACGCTGATGCTTTACCAAGCGGTGTTTATATAATTACAATGGAAGCCGGAAATTACCGGCATTCAATTAAATACTTATTGTTGAGTCCACTCTGAAAAGTCATATTGTTATTAACCCCACGTTTTAACGTGGGGATAACAAGCTAAAAACAAACTTTCCCAAACGGGTTTTAACCCGTTTGGGGTTTTTCGGAGTGGACTCATTGTTAAAATAGTTCAGTTCTTCCCGTAGTTTGCTAACAAATGGCTGAGGTAACGGGATTTCATTTGCTGGCTTGCAAGAGTTTGCTTTAGGGGCGGAAGTTTAAGTATAACTCCTAAAATTGCTGCTATGGTAAGATGATTCCATAATGCGTGATTGTCAAAAATTAAATTTTGAAGCTGTCCTCTTTCAATTGCCATCATCACGGTTCGATGTGCAGAATTTATGGGAGTTATCACTCTATGTTCTCGCTTATGCATTTCAATAAGTTCTTTATTGCACGCTCGGATACACAAACCACATCCAAGGCAAATTTCTTCATCAAGCTTAGCTTTCTTTTTTTTGCTTCTTTCAGGGTTATTCGCTGAAACAAGTGTCATTGCTTCAACCGGACAAACATCAACACACTTAGCGCAACCGTTGCATTCAGTATCATTTATGCTTGGTAAATAATTGGTGGTGTGAATCGGATTCAGGGAAGCAAACCGTTTTGCTGCAAGCATAGCCTCACAGCAGCATCCGCAGCAATTGCAAATAAAATTTACATCTTTCTGAACATTCTCACCAAATTGAACTAGATTATGTCCATAAGCTTGCTGCAGAATATCCATTCCCTCATTAATATCAACCTGCCGGGCAATATTGTGCCTAATCAGTGATGATGCCACTCCGTTGAAAGTCATACATATATTCATCGGTGCATTGCAAGCTTTGCCAATATGTTCCATTTTATGGCGGCAATAGCAGACACCAATTCCAATATAACTTGCAGTATTAATTACTTCGCTAGCTCTTTCATAATCCAGAACTTCGAGCTTTGTTTTATCTATGGCTTTTTCGTTAATGAATGTTCTGCCTAATTGTGTTTCGCCAGTTGTAAATAGTTCTTTTACAAAATCTTCTTCTACATTGAGGTACTGATAAAAAAGTTCGGATAAAACTTTTTGGTCAATATCGGTTCGTAAGCGCATCAAAGAGAATTCGAAGAAACCTGCCATAGGCGGGGGAAGAGTGTAGAAAGTCTTCCCATTGGACTCGGTATCTAATAATATCCCGCGTGAAGACAACTCATCAAGCATCTTTTCAGTTTCTATAAGAGATTTTTTAGTCAATCGTGATGCTGTTTTTGAATCAAACGGCTTGATAGGAAGAAGCGAAACAAACTCGGCTTCTCTTTCGGAGAACAGCATCTTTAAGATTTTATAAAGAGATTCAGATTGCGGAGCTCCTTGAGGGAATCGGTTTATTCTATCTAGTAGATTTGAATATGCAGAACGCAGAGTGATGTGAGCCATGATAATATCCTAATTTCAACAAGTCAGGGAATATTTGCTTTTTAAGTTAAAATTAGTAAATCCATTTGTCAACATTAATATTAAATTAAACTAAGTAATGGATTTTCGGAACAGCATTATCAGATTTTTTGCCCAGACTGTTATGAGACAAACGTTTGAATAATATCAACTATCTCGCCGGTTAATATATCAACCAAAATGTACAAAACTATCATCGTCATATCCATCTATCATCGAGATAGGCACGCTCCATACTACCCTGAATTTAATACTGATGTCATATTCTTTCCAATGGATCTTCTTTATAATTGGTCCTGAAATTGATCGGTCGGTTATTTCTCATACTCGAATACCACCCAATGTGCTATAAGAAAATTTATACCCAACAATAATCTCAGGTATTATTTCTAACGGCAATATATTTTCTGTTGGAAGAAATATATTTTCAAAATAATGACCTCTCAACGCAACCACACCTTCCCAGTGAAGTCGCGCAATAATTCCAGTTCCCAAAACTTCTAAGCCGCTATATCGCTGATTGTGAATTAAAGATTGTGATTTATCCCGACAAGATAATCGGGACAAGTTTTGAAATTTGTATTTTGGGTTTTTCCGGTTTATCCGGGTTAGGCTATCAGAACACAAAATTGAACGAAGTGCTGTAACTGATACCGCGAAGATTTTTATTGTATTCAAAGGGAATAAAATAACTCACTTTTGAATCCCAGAGGAAATACTTGTTTTTATATAATTCCAAACCGACTGTAGGTGAAATAAAAAATTCGTCACCTTTACTGAATTTGTTGGTTAAATATGCATATCCGACTATATAACCCGAATAGAGATTAAAGAAACTCTGATTACCGTCACCAAAATGTCTTGAATAAAAATCCTGTCCGAAGCCAATTACAAACATTTCTCCCCATTGTGTGCTGTCTGAAACAGCCGTATTACTTTTATAAGCGCCCAGCACAGCAAATGATTTACCACGGGTTAAAAGATACTTAAGGAAATACCCTGAGTAATCTTTTGAAGAAACACCAGTCTGAGGATTTTCGATTTTCAAAAATGAAAACTCCGCTCCTGGCATGTTAACGAAAGATACATCGCTGTTTTCGGGAACTGTAATCTCATCTTGCAATATTAGATTTGCAACAAAAACATCATTTCTTTCTATCATAAAATTCAATTCACGTTCTTTTGCGAAAATCCTTTCATCAATTGCTCTGGCTTCCGCCCAAAAAGTAGTGTACTTCTCCATTTTTGCATCCATTTTCTGCATTAAGTCTTCGTAAGCCAGTTTGTTATTCTTCAAATATCCAATTTCATTCTTGAGGTCGGTAATTTTCTCCTGATTATTGATGCTGCTTAACTTTTTGCTAGTAACTACTCCAAGGCTTTCTGCAAAATCTTCAATTAATCGGGTGTCTGTTCCGGAAAAAAGAAGTGTAACATCCACGGTTTTTCTGTTATCATTTCTGCTCTGCACAATTAAATTCCTGCTTTGTATAAAACGGTTAATCTTAATTACGCTGTTGGAAAAGTCAAGTGAAAGAACAGTAATATTTATCTCGCTTGAAAATCCGGTTTTAGGAAGTTGTATTTGGGTCTGCGAATGCATAATTCCAGACGCAACAATCAAAAACATATATACTAGTCGCTTCATTTGAACTCCGAAATGTGATTGGATAATTTACGAATAAATATTGTTTTATTTTCCCTTCGACCTAGAGATTCAAATATCTCAGGAGCCTGGCACTTGGGAATAACTTTATTTTTGACACAATTAGGCTCTTACAAAGTCGTTAGTACTAACATGTTAACGATAATTATGCTGCTGCTTTAATACCATAGGATTGGCAGATCGCATTAATTTCATCTTTTATTTTAATGTAACGGTTATCTAATTCGCTCATCT
>JAHJTX010000328.1 GCA_018829545.1 Bacteroidota bacterium
ATATTATTAATTGTTTCTATTCCCTTTGGAACGAGCCACGCTTACCAAGGCATAAGCGGTATGATAAGTGCCGGAATATTTGCTTTTATTTTCGGCTTAGTTTTTATTCTAAAAAAATATAATATTTGGTTGCCAATATTAACCCACGGATTTGTTAATATGGTCGGGATAACAGTTATTTATTTTGATTTAACTGATACATTAAATTCCATAATATTTTAATATTTTTGTGTAAAATTTACCAAGCAACTTTTTTATCAACGAATTATCTTTATACGGCTTATATTATGACGAATGAAAAATCAACTTCGGTACAAGGATTTGGCACAGCGCCGGTATTCTTTACAGCAATTTCGACTATACTTGGCGCAATACTCTTCCTGCGTTTCGGATATGCAGTAGGCACATTGGGGTTTCTTGGTGTGCTGTTTATAATTATTCTGGGTCATTTGGTTACACTACCCACTGCAATGGCAATTTCGGAGATCGCCACAAATCATCGCGTTGAAGGCGGCGGCGAATATTTTATAATTTCACGATCGTTTGGATTGAACATCGGCGCCACGATTGGTATAGCTCTTTTTCTATCTCAGGCGATAAGTGTTGCATTCTATGTAATTGCATTCACGGAAGCGTTTGAGCCGCTATTTAATTGGGTGAAGGAAACGTATCACTTTACACTTCCCCGGCAAGTGATAAGTGTGCCCACAATGTTAATTTTGGCGGTTATTATTATTAAGAAGGGAGCAACTTTAGGCGTTAAGCTCTTATATTTTGTTGTCGCTATTTTGGGATTATCTTTAATTCTATTTTTCCTCGGTTCAACCTCATATGGAGAGAGTAACACACAATCTTTTCTTTCCAATTCATTTAGAAACAGCAATAATTTCTTTATAGTTTTTGCGATTGTATTTCCCGCATTTACTGGAATGACTGCAGGTGTTGGGTTATCCGGCGATCTTAAAGACCCCAAAAAATCTATTCCTCTTGGAACTTTGGCAGCAACGCTTACAGGAATGATAGTTTACGTCTTTGTAATTTGGAAACTGGCAGCCTATGCAAGTCCGGAAGACTTAATTAATAATCAATTAGCAATGAGCGATATAGCATTATTCGGTCCGTATATCATTCCATTAGGGCTGGCTGCTTCAACAATTTCCTCTGCCATAGGTTCTGTGTTGGTTGCACCGAGAACACTACAAGCTTTGAGTGGCGATGAATCCTTCCCGCTAAAATCAATTAATCAATTTCTTGCAAAAGGTCAGGGCGAAACAAATGAACCATTTAATGCAACAATTGTTGCCTGCGCTATTGCTCTTGTATTCGTTATGCTTGGCGATGTGAACGCGGTTGCTGAAATCATTTCAATGTTTTTTATGGTTACTTACGGGTCAATATGTCTGATATCATTTCTCCATCACTTCGGTTCAGATCCTTCGTACCGCCCAACTTTCAAATCAAAATGGTTTTTCTCGTTAACCGGTTTCGTATTGTGTGTTTGGCTGATGTTTCAAATGAGTCCTTCGTATACTTTTCTTTCGGTAATATTAATGTCATTAATCTATTTGGGATTAAGTAAATACCACAGCGATAGAGGCGGATTAGAAGCAATTTTTCAAGGCGCAATATTTCAATTCACGAGGCGAATTCAGGTTTTTATGCAGAAAACTAAAAAGAGCAAGTCGGTTGATCACTGGCGTCCCTCTGCAGTTTGCGTATCCGAAGAATCATTTGAAAGAGATAAAGTTTTTCATCTACTTAATTGGATTTCGTATAAATTTGGATTCGGCACATACATCCATTTGATGAAAGGATACTATTCTAAATCAACAATCAAAGAAGCAAAAGATACAAATGAAAGATTATTGGGGCGTTCAATGTCGAGCAAAGGAAATGTTTATATCGATACAATCATATCACCTTCGTATACTTCTGCGATAGCTCAGATATTACAGCTTCCTAGTCCCAGCGGCATGGATAATAATATGATAATTTTTGAATACGATAAACATAATCCGGAAAATTTGAATCAGATTATCGAAAATATTCCTCTCATTCAGGCGGGTGAATTTGACGTCTGTATTTTGGGGTCATCTTCGCGGACGGTAAAGTTTGACGCCGGAATTCATGTCTGGATAAGAAACCTCGACAAAGAAAATACTAATTTGATGATAATGCTCAGCTACATTATTCTCGGACATCCCGATTGGTCAAAAAGTTTTATTAAGATTCTGCACGTCTGCCAGGAAAATGAGATAGAAGATGCGCGCAATAAACTTGATGAGTTGGTTCTTTCTGGCAGGCTCCCGATCACTCATAAAAATATTGAGGTTATAACCTCCGAAGAAAAATCTTTTAAATCTCTTGTTGGTGAATATTCCCGTGAAGCAGGATTAACTATTCTGGGATTTAAAGAAGAGCATATCCGTCACGAAGGCACACAATTCTTTGAAGGTTACGAAGAGGTTGGAGATATACTTTTTGTTGATGCGCATGAAGAGATTGAGATTAAATAGCAAATAAAACAAAGTAAATAATTAGTAAAAATGCACCGGGACAAGTTTTGAAATTTGTCTTTTGATATTTGGAATTTTTTAATAAATAATTATAAACAAATGAAAAACTATAAAAAAATAATAACGCCTCTGATACTAGTTATTTTAATGCTGATTATAACTGCATGTTCTTCAGCTAAAGTTAGCAGATTAATTTGGGGCGAAGATTTAGTGAAGGATGTGCGAAGCACAAATTATTTGTACTGGAAAGACGGACTGCAATACATCACCCGAACTCAGGACAGTTTAACGGTAAGCTATTCCGGAGTAGAGATTGACGGATTGATTTTTATCTTTGCTTCGATACATAATCAAATGGACAGTGTGTTTACTTTCTATCCCGGGCAGTCTAAAATAGTTCAAGCAAATAGGACAAGAGTTGTTGAATTAAGTAACATGCGCCCTTCAGATAGAGGCAGCAGCACTCAGTTGATGGATAGTTTCCTCTTCGTTTTGAATGGTTTGGGTTCGGTAAGTTCTTCCTTCTTCTTCGGCTTCTCTCCCGTAAATATGGTCAGCAGTTATCTTCAACCGACGGATATCTCAGGGACTGCTGTTTCCGAATTTGAAAAGGAAAAAGATCTTGCAAAGAATTTGTTTCTAAATATTCATACAATATTTCCTAAAGCCGGCTATGCGGGATTTTTAGTTTTTGAGTATGATGATGCCGAATTCGACGCCAAGAAAGGATTCAAGGTTTCCATTAGTATTAACGGCGTTGTTTTTGAATCGGATGCTTCCCTGAATTTACTTTGATGCAGATAATTTTTGTTCCAAAATAGTTTGTACTTGACTAATTCTCTTCTGGCGCGTTTCTATAGTTTTTGCAGCTTCGATGTAATTTACAATTTCTTTCTGTTGTGAGTAAGTCAGTTTTTGGAAATTGCTCAAAGATAAACCAACAGATTCCAAAGAAGACTTCAAATCGGCGGGAATTGTAATTTGAGAGATGTCATCATTTTTTGCTAACCTTACTGTAACCGAATCCCCTGTATCGCGTTTTATTTCGACTCTTATTTTTGTGTTTAGGAATAGACGATGACCTCCGTTTTTGTTCGGTTGAAGTTTAGCTTCAAAAGAGAAGCCGTCAACTTCTGCGGTTACGTTTATAAATCTATCATCACTTAGCTGACTGCTTATTCGTTGCGGGACATCAACACATCTGTTGATGCCGATTTGGTAGATTATCGAAACAAATTCCTGATGTTTTGCCATATATTTAAAATTATGTTTTAGACTTTTTCATTTTATTCAAAGCAATAATTGCTAAACTATTCCACTTTGATGAATATTTCTCAGGAATTTCAAAACATCCCACAAGAGGAGCTTTGTTCTTAAACGGACTGAGCAAACTGTAATCATCAATACCATTTTTTCCCGGATTGTAATCTTTGCCAAGTTTAAAAACCATCATCTCTTTGTAATAGAATGCAAACACTTTCTTTTTATACTGCAGCCCAGGTGAAGACATCATTTTTCCCAAGACAATATCAAAATCAGAGGCAGTCAAAGTATCAGCTATTTTATTAAATAATATTTCAGATTTATTCATACAGGCTCTGCCAGGAAGTTTACATTCGAAAAAACAGTGAGTTGAAAACACAATTTAAATTTGTGACAGAAATTAAAGAATTAATCGAAACGTTAAAAAGTAATTATGAGTATTTTTGAATCAATATTTGAGATAAAATGAAACCAATAAATTCTCTTCAAAAATATTTTCAGTTTAATTCCTTTCGAGGTAAACAGGAAGAAATAATTAACCGAATAGTGCTTGAAAAAAAACACTCTCTTGTTTTAATGCCTACCGGAGGCGGCAAATCGCTTTGCTATCAAATTCCCGCATTAATGTTCAAAGGCGGAACGGTTGTAATCAGTCCTTTGATTGCGCTTATGCAGGATCAAGTTGACGCGCTGAGAAAAAGAAATATTCCCGCGGCATTTATTAATTCAACCGTCGGGAAAAAAGAAAGGGAAGCCCGGCTAGCAGCGTTTGTTGAGGGGAAAATAAAACTGCTGTATGTAACTCCTGAAAGATTCCGCAAAACAGAATTTGTTGAAAAAATAAAATCCGCAAAAATAGATTTGTTAGCCGTTGATGAAGCTCACTGCATTTCGGAATGGGGCCACGATTTTAGACCGGATTATTCACGAATTGGAGAATTCCGCGCGTTGATGTGCAATCCGCTTACCGTTGCTCTTACTGCTACTGCCACGCCGGATGTTCAAAAAGACGTAATTATTAAACTTGGTTTAAAGAAAGATGATATTAAAATATTCCACGAAGGAATTGAAAGACCTAATCTAAAACTAGATGCAGTTGATGCGTACGACGAAAAGGAAACTTTCAATCATATATTGAACGTACTCGATGAGTATAAAGGATCGGGCATAATATATTTTTCGCTGATTAAAAAACTTGAGTGGTATTCGGAAATGTTTGAGGCATTGAGAATTAAGCACGGCATTTACCACGGTAAACTTGGCGCAAGAGAAAGAAAAAGTATTCAACGAAAATTTTTAGCCGGAGATGAAAAAATAATTCTCGCAACAAATGCGTTCGGTATGGGAATTGACAAGCCGGACATTCGATTTGTAATTCACGCCGAAATTCCTTCATCAATTGAATCGTACTATCAGGAAATCGGCAGAGCGGGGAGGGACGGCGAGCACTCTTTGTGTTTATTAATTTATAATCAAAACGATCTTTACACTCAGATGGAATTTATTAAATGGGCAAATCCCGATGCCGAATATTATCACAAAGTTTATGATTTATTGAAGAATAATCTTAACTCCGCAAATTCAATGGGAATTGAATATCTGCGCGAGGAGTTAAGTTTTAAAAATAAATTTGATTTTAGAATTGACACAGCGCTTTCTATGCTTGATCGTTATGGAATAACGAAAGGAGATATTGAAATGAAAAATCTAGTTCTGCTTGATGAACTTCCTCATGAACTTTCGGATGATAAATACTTGGCGGATAAACTAAAGCGAGACAATCTTAAATTGCTCTCAATGGTTAATTATTTTAAAACTGAAAAATGCCGCAGACAGTTTATCTCGAGTTACTTTGGTTTTGATGAAAACCACAATTGCGGTAATTGCGACGTGTGTTTGAGATAACCCCAGCTTAGCGATGAATCCATATTACTCTCTGTGTAAAAAAATATTACACGAAGTTCCACGAAGGAAATACGAAGAAAATCTACGCCGCATGATTAACGTTTAACATTTTGCGTAATTTCTTCTCCATTGAATTGAAATCGATTTTAACTTAAGATTTATGTTAGTAAGTCACGTTACGCAGAACTTGTAGCACGATCCCGAAATTTATCGGGATCGTAATAAACAAGCATTTTATCAAAGCTTCGCTTCGATCTACAATATAATTTCAAACTTTTGCGTAAGGTGAGTTAAGATTTAAGTTAGTTATTATCAATAGTGACTTAGTTCTGGTTTTCTTGTTTTTTATGGCAGAAAATAACAAATGGCAAATAACAAAATTCAAATAAATTCCAAATAGCAAATAACAATGTTAAAAACACTAGGGAGGATTGGTGATTGGAAATTGAGAATTGTGATTTATCCCGACAAGATAATCGGGACAAGTTTTGTTATTTGTTTTTTGTTACTTGGTTTTTCCGGATTAGTGGGATTTGTGATTGAATATTGTGATTTATCCTGACAAAATAATCGAGAGTATTTTGGGTTTTGGTTTTTCCGGTTTAGGATAAATCCAATTACGCCGTGACAAGCCTACCATTTCTTCGGTGGGAATCTAAAAATAGATTACGGAAATTCTGCTAAGGTTGAATTCCGGAACGTCACATGAGGTGATACCCATTGCCCCGCCTTCCAAATAATTTATTTTAATGGAAAGGTTGCGGAGGAGATATCTTTTTTAAAAATAATACTTGACATGATATTCTAAAAAAGTTATTTTAAATCAGAGAAAAAATTCCGAATAATGAAATTAAACAGTCAAACAAAATATGCTATACAATCATTGATGTTTCTTCTGGCGAAAAAGCGGCACACAATAGTTCCGGCTCATCTCGTAGCGCAGGAGCTTGGACTTCCCAAGGAGTTTGTTTCTAAAATATTGCAAAAGCTGGCGCAAAATGGTGTGCTCAATTCAAAAAAGGGAAAATTCGGTGGATTTTATACACAGGAGAGCAGTATTAAAACTAAAATGCGTGACTTAGTTCAGATTTTTGAATCAGAGAAAATTATGAGGCAGTGTGTGCTGGGTTTTAAAGATTGCGATGCCTGCGATTCATGCGAGTTAGGAAAATTTAACAAAGATTATATTAATCTCTTTTTGGACATGCCGTTGAAGAACATGATTGCGGAACATTACAATATTATATAATTTTTAAAATCACATCGGACAAAATATTCTCGTAAAAATAATTTATAATTAACATCGGAGTAAATGATGACAACCCGTTTAATAGTATTTCTACTAACAGCTTTAATAATTGGTGCTTGCGGAGGTGAAGAACCTAAAAGCAAGGAAGAAAGTAATGCATCTTTCAAAGAGAAAGCCGCTGCAAGATTTGGTTTAACCGTATTTGAATTGGATAATGGAGTCGGTCCAATAAAAGAAAATATTGAGTTGAAACCTGTCAATAAAGAATTGGCGGCAATGGGCGAAAAACTATTTATTGAAAAATGCTCGCAGTGCCACAAATTGGACGAAAGGTATACCGGTCCCGCAATTCGAAATGCCTCAAAAGATAGAAGCCCGGAATACATCCTAAATATGATACTCAATCCCGAAGAAATGACAAAGAAACATCCTGAGGCTAAAAAGATGTTAGCGATGTACGCCAATCAAATGACTTTTCAAAATGTAACACAAGATGATGCATTCAAATTATTAGAATATTTAAGGTCGGTATCAAATAATTAACAGCCACTATCAACAAAAGGAGTAAATATGAAAAGAAAAACAATTATCATCTCAGCGGCGATTTTGATTATCAGCTCATTGCTGATTTTTAATTGCTCTGAAAATAAAGGAACATTTGGCTCTGACGATGCTGCTTCGAAAGTATATGTAGCTCCCGGTCAGTACGATGAATTCTACGCATTTATGTCCGGCGGATTCAGCGGGCAAGTTGCAGTATACGGGCTGCCGTCGGGTAGACTGTTCAAAACTATCGGCGTGTTCTCACAGCATCCGGAGACCGGTTACGGTTATTCCGAGGAAACAAGACCGATGTTAATGACATCATTTGGCGAAGTTCCCTGGGACGACGCTCACCATCCGGAGCTATCTCAAACTGATGGCGTAACTGATGGTAGATGGTTATTTATTAATGGCAACAATACCCCAAGAGTTGCAAGGATTGATCTCAGGTCATTCGAAACAGCGGAAATTATAGAAATTCCAAATTCAGGCGGAAATCACGGTTCTCCTTTTATTACTATGAATACTGAATATGTTGTCGCATCAACGCGTTTCAGCGTTCCAATTCCGCAAAAAGACGTTGCTATTTCTTCCTACAAAGAGAATTTTAAAGGAACGCTCTCATTCATTAAAGTAGATGAAAAATCCGGGGAAATGAATGTTTCCTTCCAAATACTTGTGCCTGGGTTTAACTACGATTTAGCTCACGCCGGAAAAGGTGTTTCACACGGTTGGGCATTTTTCACATCATACAATAGCGAACAAGCAAATACACTGTTGGAAGTAAACGCATCGCAAAACGACAAAGATTTTATTGCGGCAGTTAACTGGAAACTAGCGGAAAAATATTTGAAAGAAGGCAAAGCCAAATTAATGGCAGCCGAATATTATAGGAATTATTTTGACGAAAGCACCCAAACAGGAGTAAGCGAAAAAAATACTTCTGTTAAAGTCTTAAATCCCGCAGACTGCCCGGGTTTGATTTATTATTTGCCGACTCCAAAATCTCCTCATGGTGTTGACGTTGATCCGAGTGGTGAATACATCGCAGCAGGCGGAAAACTTGCAGCTGTTATTCCCGTGCACTCATTTTCAAAGATGATTAAAGCAATAGAGAACAAAGATTTCATCGGGGAAGTTGATGGTATTCCAATTCTTAAATACGAATCAGTTATTGCAGGCGAAGTTCAAGACTGCGGTTTAGGACCATTGCACACTGAGTTTGACGGAAAGGGTTACGCATATACATCTGCATTTATTTCTTCTGAAGTCGTTAAATGGAAAATAGGAACTTGGGAAGTAGTTGATAGAGTTCCTTCGTATTACTCAATCGGTCATTTGATGATACCGGGCGGCGACAGTAAAGAACCTTCCGGGAAATATTTGGTTTCATTAAACAAAATAACAAAAGACAGATATTTACCGACAGGACCGGAATTATGCCAATCGGCTCAGCTATTTGATATCTCCGGTGATAAAATGAAGCTGCTCTTGGACTTCCCAACAGTTGGCGAACCGCATTATGCGCAGGCAATTCCTGCAGAGCGTATAAAGGATAAAATAAAAAAAATATACAAATTAGAAGAGAATAATCATAAATACAGAGCCAGAAACGAAAGGGAAACCAAAGTCGTTCGCGAAGGAAACGAAGTTAGAGTTTATATGACTACAACTCGAACTCACTTTAAG
>JAHJTX010000329.1 GCA_018829545.1 Bacteroidota bacterium
ATATTAAGCATAATTTGTTTTTAGCCATTATTGTAATACACCCCAAAAGGCAAGAGAAGATTTCGGGAAAAAGAGTAGAGAAAAATCAAGCAACATTTTTGTAATTATTTTGTCCCTGAATCGCTGGAGTTTAGACATTAAATTCGATGTTATACTAAATTTATTTATCTTTACCGCCTAATTATTTGGATATGATTTTACTCGATGGAAATAATTAAGTATACGCCTGATTGGAAGGAAAAATGGGATAATTTTGTGCGCTCTTCTAATAACGGAACAATGTTTCATCTTCAAAAATTCTTTGATTATCATAGCCCTGGAAAGTTTTCATTCGATCATCTCATTTTCCTCGACAAGGGGAATATATCAGCAATACTTCCGGGAGCGATGATTGGTTCAGCTTTTGAATCGCCAATCGGCGCTAGCTATGGAGCCATAGTAACCGGTGACATCAAGTTTGACACCGCGCTTGAAATTGTGGACACACTTTTAGATTATGGCAGAAAGAATGGAATTACTCATTTTGAGTTAACCGCCCCGCCTGTAGTTTATGAAAAATATCCAAATCAAAATCTTGATTTTGCTATGCTGTGGCGGGGATTCACATACAAACTACACTACATCTCAAGCGCAATTAAATTGGATAAGAACCGTGAAATAATTTCCAGATTTTCACCCACAGTCCGCCGCAACATTCGTAAGACGTTGAACAATCCTGATGTTCGAGTAGAAATAAATGAAAGATATGATGAGTTTTATCCAATCCTAATTGATAACAAAGCAAGGCACAATGTTAAACCGACGCACAGTTTTGAAGATTTATTAAAACTCAAGGAGCTTCTCCCCGAAAATATGAAGCTGTTTATGGTTTACTGGAAGGATATTCCCATCGGCGGTTCGCTAATGTTTTTTGTAAACGAAACGTGCGCGCTATGTTTTTATAATATGCTTTCCTACGAGTATCAAGAATATAAACCAATTCAAAGAGTGATGCATGAAGTTGTAAAGTATTCCACTGAAAACGGATACAGTTATGTTGATATTGGAGTTTCGCAGGATACTTCTGCAGAAAATCCCATGACGCCGAGTATGAATCTGATAAAATTTAAAGAAAAATTTGATGCCAAAACTGTTATGCGCAACACGCTGCATATTGATATTTAAGTCAACGATTTAGAGGTATTTAGACAAGATGACTGCAACTCCTTCCATCTGCATTGCCTATTTAGGGAATGCATTAAACGACACACGGATTAATAATTTAGCCAACTCCCTTGAACAGGATGGCATTGCCGTAAAAGTAATTTCATTCGATTGGACAACTCAGGGTTTTAAATCCATTATTGGAAATAGAACTGTTCATAAACTCACGAAGACAAAATTTTCCCTCAAGTATTATCTGAAGTTTGCAAGAATTTTAATTAAAGATCTTTACAGGACAAAAGCGGACATTTATATTGCCGAAGATATTTATACGCTTCCTTTCGTTTATTATGCCGCAAAATTTAGAAGAAAATGTATTTACTATAACAGCCGCGAATTGTATCCTTTTCTCGCTGGATTAAGAAATAAAAAGTACGTGCAACTCGCTATCAAATTAATTGAAAGATATTTTATTAAAAAAGTCAATCTAGTTTTGGCTACGGGGAAGATGGACGCTCAATTCCTTGAGCAGTATTATAAAATTACAAATACACTAGTTATTAGAAACCTTCCAATTCTAAAAGATGCGGGCGAAAAAATTAATCTTCGTGAAAAATTTGGGATTGATAAAAGTTCTTTAATACTTCTTTACCAGGGCGTAATTTTAGAGGGCAGGGGATTAAAGGAAACAATTACTGCCATTAAAGATTTTGAAAAAATTCATTTAGTGGTTATTGGGGACGGCGTAAAAAAGCAAGAGTACGAAAAATTGACATCTGAATTAAGTTTACAAACCAGAGTTCATTTTATTGGCACCGTCAGTCAGGAAGAGTTAATCAATTACACATCATCTGCTGATCTTGGCTTAGCGCTGATTAAAAATATTAGTCTAAGTTATTATTATGCGCTGCCCAACAAGTTATTCGAATATATTGTCGCCGGTATTCCGGTTATCGTAAGTGATCTTCCACAAATGAATGATATTGTGCTCACATACAGAGTTGGTTACTCAATTAATTTTGAGAATGAATGCGCTCTTAAAGAATTGCTTGCACATATATGTGAAAATGAGGAGGAGTTAAAATCCTTCACTTCAAATCTAGATAAAGCGCGCCGCTCTTTGAATTGGCAGATAGAATACAGCGGTGTAAAATCCTTGCTTCTTAAACCCATTACAAATTCACTTAATAACGGCAATGGTAAATAAGTTCAAGTAGTTTAATTCTGAACGTGAAATTCAATCCCAAAATAGTTAAGTTTACTTTCAGATTTGCCAAGCGCTAATTAACATATTGGTACCCAACTCCGTGAGGTCCGGAAGGAAGCAGCGGCAAGTATTCAATCTGTGTAGTTAGTTAGCTTGGCATTTTTTTTATTCTGCCAAAAGATGATACTCGCTCTTTCCCATTCTCTTTCCAACTCCATTCTCAAACATGATTGAAGAAATTGTTGCGGGAGAAAACGAATATTCTCTGTTTGTAAATTTCAGTAAATCTCTCGCAATCATAGAAAGATCGGGCATGTGACCGACTACTAATACATTCTTCACCGTGAAGGTGCGCAATAGCTCTACCACGCTTTCCGTTTTAGCCCCGGTGTTTAAAGTCTCGTCAATCAAAATATTCTGCGTGGGAGTAATGATTTCCCGAATTATCTCGCCAGTTTCTACTGCACGCTGAAGCGGCGATGTAATAATAATATCAACTTTTGGATTATACGTCTGCCAGACTGATATATTTTTTTTAAGACTTTGAATGCCGTACTCTGTTAATGATTTCTCGGCAGAATTATTTGAATAATCAGATTCTGCATGTCTAACTAGATATAAATTAATGCTCACAAAGTACCGTATTATTTTGGTCGCCAATATAAAAAATTTCTTTTTATTGTTTTTAAACAATCCTATATTTGTCAGAAATTTTAGTACAAATCGTAAAGTGATCTATTGTATCGAAAAATATTTTTTTCTCTCTTTTCAATTTTCCTCTTAAACTCTGTTTTCTCGCAGAAATTAGAACTGCCAACATTGTATATTACCGATGCAAGTATAAGTATAAAAATTAGCGATGTGCCCGATTCAATTAAAGAAATTACAATTTCGTTTTTAAGTGAAGATTATAAAACATCGTTTCTGCTTAAACCCAATAACGGCGTTATTGACACTAATATTTCTTTAGCTTCTTCAGGTAATTATTCTGTAGTAGCTGAGGGGATACAATTAATAAACAAATCCATCAGAATTCTGCCAGGAATTTTAAGTGTAATTCCTCCATTGCTGGCAATTCTTTTAGCTCTCATACTTAGGCAGGTTATTGTTTCTCTTGCAGCCGGAATTTATGCCGGAGCGTTCTTTATTTATGACTACAATCCTTTTCAAGCGCTCCTGCGAGTTGCTGACTGGTTCATCTTGAATGCTCTCATCGATAAAGACCACATGTATATCATTTTGTTCACTCTGCTTATTGGCGGAGTAGTCGGGGTGATTTCTAAAAACGGCGGAACTGCGGGTTTAGCCAAACAGATCACAAGACTGGCAAAAACACCGCGGAGTGGTATGATTTCAAGCTGGCTATTAGGAATTCTCATTTTCTTTGATGACTATGCAAATTCCTTAATCATCGGGAATATGATGAGACCGATAACCGATAAGTTAAAAATATCGAGAGAAAAACTTTCCTACATTGTGGATTCAACTGCAGCGCCGATCGCATCTATCGTAATCATAAGTACTTGGGTTGGTTACGAAGTAGGACTGATTGATGACGGCTTGAGCGCAATCGGCTTTACCGGAAATGCCTATGACGTATTCCTTCAGAGCATTCCGTATAGTTTTTATCCTATCGCTGCAATTGTTTTTGTGTTCCTAACTTCATTCATGAACCGCGACTTTGGTTCAATGTATAAAGCGGAAAATAGAGCGAGAACTACCGGCAAGGTTACAGAAGAAGGCGAAATTAGAGGTTTATCCGACGAGCGTAATCTGTTATACAAGGGGAGCAAAGCGCGGTGGTATAATGGAGCTGTTCCGATTCTAATAATTTTATTTGGCACAATTGGCGGATTGGTTTATACTGGAATTTCAAATCTGAGCGCCGCAGGGTCTTTAACTTTTTCCGTGCGTGAAATTATCAGCGCATCGGATTCGTATTCATCTTTGTTGTGGGCAAGTTTTTTAGCATCTATAGCAGCAATTGTAATGTCTGTTTCGCAGCGGATATTAAAAATTGAAGATGCAATTTCGGCGTGGCATAAGGGAATTGAGTCGATGTTGATTGCCGTAATAATACTCGTCTTTGCGTGGTCAATAAGCGCGGTGACCAACGATTTGAAGACGGCGGATTTTATAATTTCTCTGCTCAGCGATTCCATCAATCCAAGTTTTCTTCCTTTGATAATCTTCTTGATTTGCGCGGTAATCGGTTTTTCAACCGGAACTAGTTGGGGAACAATGGCGATTGTTATGCCGATTGTAATTCCGCTTACAAATAAAGTTGGGTTGCTTAGCGGGATTCCGGAAGCGGATTTAACATTAATAATGTACGCAGTTATCAGCGCAGTGCTTGCCGGTTCAGTGTTCGGTGATCACTGTTCACCGATTGCGGATACTACAATTCTAAGTTCGCTTGCTTCACGCTGCAATCACATGGATCACGTTAGAACTCAATTACCTTACGCTATTATTGTTGGAATAATCTCAATTATCTTTGGCTATATCCCTTCCGGATTTGGAGTCAGTCCGTTGATATCGCTGGTATTAATCGTAGCGAGTATGATAGGCTTTCTGTTATTATTTGGTAAAAAGGTTGATGCTCAAAATGCGGGTTAAACTTTATTTGTGTTGAAATGATCAACAACAATCTCTGCTTTTGATTTACCAACAATTTTAGAAAGCTGCTCTAAATCCATTTGCTTAATTGAATCAACGCCTTTTGTTTCTGTCAATAATTTTTGAACAGTTTTATCCCCAATCCCAACAATCTCATTTAGCTCGGAAGTAAGTGTCCGCTTGTCTCGTCTTAACCTGTGAAAATTGATGGCAAATCTATGCGCTTCATCCCTTAAATGCTGAAGCAATTTTAGACTAGAGGATGTTTTGGGAATTGTCTGCGGATCAGGCAAACCGGGATGAAAAACTTCTTCCAGCCTTTTTGCAAGACCAATTATATTATAATTTATGATCCCTAATTCGTCAAGAATTTCGGTAGCGCTGGAAAGTTGTCCCTTGCCGCCATCAACCATAATTAAATCTGCAATTTGTTCGCCTTCTTCGATCAGTTTGGAATACCTTCTTTGCAGCACTTCCTTCATGCTGGCAAAATCATCGGGACCCTCAACGGAATTAATAATAAATTTTCTGTACAAACTCTTTTTAGGTTTGCCGTCAACAAACACAACCATACTTGCAACGGTGTCGGTTCCTTGAAGATTAGAAATATCGAAACACTCTATCTTTTTTGGAACTACCGGTAGATTCAAATCTCTTTTAAGAGCAGAAAGTACGTACGGTAAATTCCCATCCTTCTTCATCTTTTGAAGCTGAATTTCCTTTAACTGCAGTATTGCATTTTGTTTGCACATATTCAGTAAAGATTTTGTGCTGCTCTTTCTTTGCGGAACAAAAAACTTCACTTTTTTTTCTGCCCTTTTACTCAGCCACTCATTCAATACTTCAAAATCTTCTGGCAGTTCTTCAATAACTAATTCTTTTGGGATTTCGACAAAATCCTCATAGTACATTTTAAGTACCGCCGAATAAATCTCAGGAACAGAATCCAGTTCGGATGTAAAATGGAGCTGCTTTTTACCCACAAGTCTTCCGGAACGAATGTTCAAAATAGTGGACGCAATATCCTTGCCTTCAACCGCAATGCTGATTATATCTCTGTCTTCAAAATCATCGGAAACTACTTTTTGCTTTCTTGAGTAAATTCTCAGTTGCTCTATTTTATCCCGTAAAAGCGCTGCTTTCTCGAAATTTAATTGTGATGACAGAAGATTCATTTTATCTGTGAGTTCAACAATTAACTGATCAGTTTTTCCGTTCAACACTTTTACAACTTCAGAAACCATTTCATTGTACTCTTTTTCGGATATTAAACCTTCGCAGGGTCCATCGCATTTTTTTATATGATAATCCAAACAGAGCTTAACTTTTTTCTCTTCGATGGATTTGTCATCAATAAAAAATTTGCAGCTACGAATTTTGAATGTAGTATTAATCATTCTCAATGAGGCTTTCATAGATTTTACGTCTGTGAACGGTCCAAAATATTTTGATCCGTCTCGGATAATATTTCGAGTCGGAAATATTTGAGGGAAAGGTTCATTTGTAACGCGTATGTACGGGAAAGACTTATCGTCTTTCAAATTAATGTTGTATCTAGGTTTTAAATCTTTTACGAGGTTGTTCTCGAGAACAAGAGCTTCAACTTCGCTGTCGGTTATTATCAATTGAAAGTCACGGATTTTTTCTACCATGATGGCAGTTTTGGGAGAATCCAAATTCTTTTGGAAATATGAACGAACTCTGCTTCGGAGATTTTTTGCTTTGCCCACATAAATAACTTTATCCGAGCTATCTATAAATTGATAAACACCAGGAAGCGCGGGAAGACTTTCCAATTTTTCACGCAAAAAAATTTTAGAATTTGGCATAAAGATCGAGAGAAATTTTTAAAAAATTTAAAATAAAAATACCGACGCAATATCAAATTAAAATCTGATTTCAAGCCGGTTTCATTTTAAAAAATATAATTCTTTGGTATAACAACTATTCCGGTTTCTGAAACGGTGAACCTTTTTTTATCAGATTCGGAATCGAATCCAATCTCAAAACCTTCCGGAACGGTCACGTTTTTATCGATAATTGCTCTTCTAACTTTTGCATGACGCCCGATTTTACAGTTATCCATTATAATAGAATCCGTAACATAAGCGTAGCTGTTCACTCTAACATGAGGTCCAAGAATAGATCTATCAACTAAACCGCCGGAAATGATTGTCCCATCGGTAACCAATGAGTTGAAGGCTCTGCCAACCCTTTCTCCTTCGTGCGAAACTGTCTTTGCCGGAGGCGATTGAATTCTTCTCGATCTTAAAGGCCAGTTGGGATCATATAAATTAAAATCCGGGTTTACGGCGAGTAAATTCATACTTGCCGCATAATAACTGTCAATTGTTCCAACGTCAATCCAGTATGGAACTTCACGTTTGTTTTCATCTTCAAAGCGGTACGACATTACATTATAACCATTTTTGATCATGTATGGAATTACATTCTGTCCGAAATCTGAATTATCGATTTTCTTATTGAGCATTGTTTGAAGAACTTTTTTTAGAGCTGCCGCCTTAAAAATGTAAATGCCCATATTAACAAAAGACTCTCCTGCCCTGTCTGGAATCTCGGGTGGATTTTTAGGCTTTTCTACAAAGGAAAGAACTTTATAGTTCTTATCAATTTCAATTACACCGAACCTGCCTGCTTGATCTTTTGGGAGATATAATGATGCGATTGATAGATCAGCTTTTTTCTCAACGTGATACTGGAGCATTTTCAGGTAATCCATTTTGTAAATGTGATCGCCGGAAAGAATGAGTACATTTTCAACCGCGTGGTCATCAAGCAGATTGAAATTTTGAAAAATCGCGTTCGATGTTCCAGTGTACCAATTATTACTAATTTTCTGCTGAGGTGGAATGGAATATATAAATTCACCGAGTTCGGGATTAAAAATATTCCATGACTCATAGAGGTGACGGCTTAAAGAATCCGACTTGTACTGAGTGAGAACGTAAATCTTTCTTAATCCGGAATTAAGACAATTTGATAGTGCAAAATCAATTATCCGATATTTACCTCCGAATGGAACTGAAGGTTTGGTTCGGGATTCTGTGAGGGGTTTTAACCTTTCTCCTAATCCGCCCGCCAATATCATAGTGAGCGCCCCTCTGATTAAACTTGAACCAATGTATGCCATATTTTTCTCAGAATGTTATGTGAAAATTTATTTTAAAATAATCTGTTTGGCAAATGAAGTTTTTATTAAGTTAATGCCGCTGATGTTGGGATATAAATAACTAATGCTCGCATGAAAGTCAAGAAAAAATCTTTACCGCTAATAATATTATCAACTATTTTTATTGTATTTGCGGCTGCTATCCTATTAAATATAAAATGGTTCGGTCAAAGATATTCAATGATAATAGGCGCGGCGGGCATGTACAATTTTGCTTACGAGGACAGAATTAATTCTAAGAATATTGACGTCCTTTCTTACGATATGAATATTAAACTTTATCCTGCCGAGAAATACATCGAAGGAGAAGTCTGCATTCACATGGTTATAAATAATAAAACCCAAGAAAATATTTCGCTTGATTTCTATGATAACATGGAAATATTAGATTTTACGGTTAATCAGAAAAAAGCAGAGTACAATCGGACTGGAAACAAGCTTATTATTCATGCAGATGAGAGTTTTGGTGATTCTGTGAAAGTGCAAGTGAGCTATAAAGGCAAGCCCGAAAGTCATGGTTTTGGTTCATTTGAATTTTCAGACGACGACAGCAGCCAAATAATCTACACATTAAATGAGCCGGTTTATGCGTCGACCTGGTTCCCATGCAATGATTATCCGGACGATAAGGTTAACGCTAAAATTACTATTGAGAATGATTCGCAGTTCGTATCAGTTTCTAACGGTGCACTGAAAAATATTTCAGGCAATGGAAATAGAAAGAGTTATACGTGGCAGACGGAATATCCAATTTCTACGTTTTTAATCTCCATTTATTCGGCGCCTTATAAAAATTTTACACAGCACTACATTACAGAGAATGGGGACACAACACTTCTGGATTATTATGTAACCGCTGAAAAACTCAATGATGCGAAAAGGGATTTTGCAGATCACACAATGTATTTGGAAGTATTTACAAGATTATTCGGAGAATATCCATTTAAAAACGAAAAGTATGCCGTCGCGGAAATAGGTTGGACGGGAGGCGCAATTGAGCATCAAACAATTACGGGTATTGGGAGCAATTTCATAAGCGGTCATAAATTTTATTCCGATATATTGATTCATGAGTTAGCTCATCAATGGTGGGGAAATGCCGTGGGAATTAAAACATGGGCAGATATTTGGCTCTCCGAAGGATTTTCCACATATTCCGAAGCGTTGTACTACGAGTCTGTTAGTGGATTCGATGCATTGAAATCAACCATGCTGTCGAATTATGATGAGTTTGAATCGACTGAACTATATGCGCCTGATGAGTTTATTTTCAGCAAAATTGTATACGATAAGGGAGCTTGGGTTCTGCACATGCTCCGAAAAGAAATTGGGGATAAATTATTTTTTGAAACGCTTAGGAACTATTACGACACGTATAAGTATAAAAATGCGTCAACAAAAGATTTCCAAAATTTAGTGGAATTAACAAGCGGAAAGGATTTACAGTATTTCTTTGACCAATGGGTTTATAATGGAAAGGGAATTATTGAAGTGGAATTTGATTGGAAATATAATTCTGCAAAAGCGCAATTATCGCTTCAGCTTTTACAAAAGCAAAAAGGCTGGAAGAAATATTCCTTTCCAATAGATGTAAAATTGAAATATCCATACAATGACCGCGATTTAACATTTAGCATTAATTCTATCGATACAACGCTGATTATTGACTCGGAAGAAAAACCAGATACAATTGTGTTTGACTCGGACGCTTGGTTATTGGCAAAATATTTGCGTAAAGAGAAAAATTAAAATTATGCTCCTTAACTTTTGGCAATAATAGTGATAAATTTGACCTAAGAATAAATGCGTGTGATTTGAAAAAAAACTATTACTTTATTTCGGACCTTCATCTTGGACTCGGGTCTCGGGAAAAAGAAATTCATAAAGAAAAACTTCTCGTGAAATTTCTGGAATCAATAAAAAACGATGCCGCAGCGCTTTATATTCTCGGAGATCTTTTTGACTATTGGTTTGAGTATAGG
>JAHJTX010000330.1 GCA_018829545.1 Bacteroidota bacterium
ATCTAAACGGTATCGAAATTGCGCGCGCAAATATTTCAGGCAATCCTCCTCCTTACAATCAGTCTTCGATTACTTACAGAGAAGCGTCAATTTATTCTGGCGGATTTCCGGAAAGATTTGATATTGCAAATATTTCTGATCTGCTGGTTGAGGGGAAAAACATTCTGGCAATTCAAGGTCATAATTCCGGTTCAAGTTCTTCGGATATGTCCCTGATACCATTCTTTACGTTGGGTATGACGGAAAAGCCCAATAACGCAAAAGGAACTCCCGAACTTTTACGAATTGAGTCCGCTGAAATTCACACAAATTTTAAACTAGATTCATCCGGGGAATCTGTCTATTTGAGCGACACTCTTGGCGGCATTATAGATTCTGTGAGTGTAATTCCGCTTCAGCCGGATTATTCTTACGGCAGGCTGTTAAACGGCAATGAGTGGAGGATTTTTGATAGTCCATCGCCTGGTTTTGCAAATCCCGCAGAAGGCTATTTGGGGCAAACTGCCAATCCGGAATTTTCTCTTCCAGGTGGTTTTTATAATTCAACCATTATGCTGAACATTCATTCATCTAGCGACAGCTCCATTGTTTACTTTTCTACAAACGGAAGCGTTCCGACAAAAAAATCTTCCGTTCTTGCTATTCCGGTTCTAATCAATAAAACTACGGTTGTAAGAGCATTCGCGCAATCAAAAGGGTTACTGCCAAGCAAAGTAATTACAAACACATACTTCATTAATGAAGTGAAAAATTTGTCCGTTGTTTCAATCTCTACCGATCCAAAGAATTTTTTCGATCCCGACTCCGGCATTTATGTGATGGGTCCAAATGCAGAATCAGAATTTCCGCACTTCGGCGCAAACTTTTGGCAGGATTGGGAAAAGCCAATTCACATTGAATACTTTACCGAAAACGGCGAGCCGGGTTTTGATTTGGATGCCGGAGTAAAAATTTACGGCAACTGGTCGCGGGGACTGGCTCAGAAATCATTAGCCGTTTTTGCTAGATCAAAATACGGTGCAAACAAAATTAATTACAAATTATTTGATGATAAAAACATCGATTCGTTCGAGTCGATCATTTTAAGAAATTCCGGAAATGATTGGGGGCGAAGCATGATGCGCGATGCTTTTATGCAGACATTGGTTAAAAACACGGGTATTGATTATCAGTCTTATAAGCCTGCCGTTTTATATATCAACGGTGAGTATTGGGGAATTCACAATTTGCGGGAAAAGATAAGCGAGCATTATTTGTCTTCCAATCACAACGTCGATCCCTCGGAAATAACAATGCTCGAAAATGACGGCAATCCTGTTACAGGGAATAATACAGATTACTCTGCGCTGTTCAATTTTATCTCGGCAAATAATTTAGCTGTTTCCGCAAATTACGATATTGCAAGGAGCAAAATAGACATCGATGAGTTCATAAATTATTTTATTTCTCAGATATATTTTGACAATACCGATTGGCCGGGCAACAACATAAAATTTTGGAAAGCCGATAGTCCTTTAAGCAAGTGGCGGTGGATTCTTTTCGATACGGATTTTGGATTCGGGATTTGGAATCCGAGCGCGTATACCAACAACACGCTTCAATTTGCTTTGGAAGCGAACGGACCCGCATGGCCTAATCCTCCGTGGTCTACGCTGTTTTTACGAAAGCTTTTGGAGAACGGTGAGTTTAAAAATTTGTTTCTAAACAGATTCGCAGATTTTGCGAATACTATTTTCGATGCGGAGAATGTGAGAAGTTTAATCGAATCAATGAAAACGGTTATCGACGAAGAAATGAGCTTCCATCTGAACAGGTGGGGAGGAAGTAAATCTTCCTGGCAGACCGACATAAACAATATGAAAACCTTTGCGTCATACAGAGCAACATATATGCGAGCGCATATTATGAATAAATTTAACATTTCCGGATTAGCGTTGATTTGGCTCAATCTTTCCGATACAACGATGGGGAATATTAAAATTAACTCTCTAGTTCTTTCAGAGCCAACGTGGTGGGGGCGTTATTTCAAAGGAGTTCCTATTAATGTTACCGCTATTCCTAAACCAGGATATAATTTCGTTCGATGGGACGGGGAAGGAATTGAAAATAGAACCGTGCGTAGTTTAGAAATAAACCTACCCGGAAATATGAATATAACTGCCGTATTTGAGCCTGCCGATATTTTGATAAACGAGATTGTAATTAATGAAATCAATTACAATTCCTCGCCTGATTTTGACACGGAAGATTGGATTGAACTTTACAACAACAGCGGTGAGAATGTTAATATCGGCGGATGGATTTTCAAAGATGATGATGATCTCCATGAATTTGTAATTCCAACCGGCACATTGCTGAATGCAGATGACTACTTAATTCTTTGCAGAGATACTATTAAATTTAAGGTGGGATTTCCAGAAGCGAAAAATATTTTCGGGAATTTTGATTTCGGATTGAGCAGCAACGGCGAGTTAATACGGCTTTACGATTACAATATGAATTTAATTGATTCGGTTGCTTACGGTAGCGCCTCTCCGTGGCCTGGTGAAGCAAACGGGCAAGGGCATACGCTTTCTTTGTTAAACCCGAGTTTGGACAATTCAAGGTCCGAAAATTGGGACGCTTCACGTGGGATTGGAACGCCATGCAAAATTAATGATACATTTACTTCGGCAGAAATTTCTTCGCAAAATCTTCCAACAAAATTTGAATTGTATCAGAATTACCCGAATCCGTTCAATCCAAGCACAATCATAAAGTTTCAAGTTGCAAGTTCCAAGTTCATCAAGCTGCATGTTTTTGACATTCTCGGCAGAGAAATTCAAACTCTCATAAATGAACAAAAACCTCCGGGCAATTACGAAATAGAATTCAGCGCTGTCGGTCTTCCGAGCGGAGTATATTTCTATCGCATCAAAACAGAAAATTACAATGCCACAAAGAAAATGGTTCTATTGAGATAGCAAAAGAGATGCTGACGAGTTCCTATTGAATTACTTAGTCACTTTACGCAGAACTTGTAGAACGATCCCGAAATTTATCGGGATCGTAAATAAACAAGCACTTTATCGAAGCTTCGCTTCGATCTACAATATAATTTCAAACTTTTGCGTAAGGTGAGTTACTAAGATTTATTCGATAACGAGTACACAACGGTGTTGAGCACTGTGCCATCTTGGTCTATGTTTTCCCCGAGATTAATGATTTTTACGAACTTGTTCTTCTCAAGTATTTTAATTGACCGATCATTATTGGGATCTACTTCGCCCTCAATCGACTTTAAGTTCATCACATTAAATCCGAAATCGAGAACTGCCGTAAGCGCTTCCTGCATAAATCCTTTGCCCTGAAATTGCGGGAGAAGCTCAAAGCCAATTTCAGCTTTTGAATATTCTTCGGAAATTTTCCACAAACAAATTGTGCCGATAAGCTTTGATTTATCTTTTGGAATAATCGCCCAGTAAACCCATTCTCCTTTGGGAATTCCAGCGTTAATTTTATCAATGAATGCGCGCGCATCGTCAGCGGAGTTAGCTTTTGG
>JAHJTX010000331.1 GCA_018829545.1 Bacteroidota bacterium
CTCTGCTTCCCTGAAGACCGGACTCACCCTGGTATTCGTAAAAATCTTTCAAAGTATTCCAAGCTAATTCATGCGTGTATTCAAATGCCTGTATTAAACCCTTCCTTTCAAGTTCGGTAAGCTCTCTTTTTTCTGCAAGCGCAACTGCATCAGACAAATGGTTTAAAGCCTTACAATAGTTGCTAAATCGCTGCATCCATCTGAAATCATTTTCATTCATTGGTTTATTCCTAATTTTAATTTCGCAACTATATTTTTATCGTGGCTTATTGGTGTTAAAATATAGTATCGCCCGATAAATTTCAACATGGACAAGAGCGCAGAGAATTCGCCGATTAGAACTTTATGAATGTCGATCAAGATATATAAATATAGATCGAGTTTCGTGATGCAAATAAGATTTAAAACAAAAAACCCCTTCAAAGAAGGGGTTTTTTTAAGCATTTCGCTCTCTGGGAAAATCCTTAACGGCTCGTCTTTTAGCCTTAATTTTCTCCATACGTTTCTCGATAGAAGGCTTTGTAAAATAAGTTCTTTTCTTAAATTCCTTTAATACTCCAGACCTTTCATACTTTTTCTTAAATCTCTTAAGCGCTCTATCAATATTTTCGTTTTCCTGAAGAACGATTCCAACCAAGTTAATTCACCTGCCTTAAAGTTGATTATTATAAAATTGTCTGCAAACTTATCTAATTCGGCTTAATAAATCAAATAATTATTTTTCGAGCGTTTCACTTCTTCAGTTCCCCGCCTATGTTTGCCAATTGGAGTAGAATAAATTTCAGCCGCCGTTTTTAACGAAGCCTTGCTTCTTGGCGTAATCGAAAAGTGTGGAATAGAGCATTTTTCTTGCTCTGTGAAGTCTTGATCTTACCGTTCCAACGGGCACGTCAACAAATTCTGCAATTTCTTCATAAGTAAAGTTTTCTATATCGCTAAGAATAATTACAGTTCTAAAATCATCGGGAAGATTTGCCATAGCAGAGGCAACATCGTCATCCATTAATTTCCCAAAGGGGTCTTCTTCGACATGCTCGAAAACAACCTCGCTGGATTTTATGTTCTCATAAAAATTCTGAATATCCTCGTAATCAACTTTGTCCGGTTCTTTTTTATTTTTTCGGTAATCATTAATGAATGAGTTTTTAGTAATTCTGTAGAGCCAGGCTTTTATGTTTGTGCCTCGCTCAAACTTATCGAAAAAACGAAATGCTTTTAGGTAGGTTTCTTGTACTAAATCGTTGGCATCATCGGAATTACCCGTCAAGCGGTACGCAAAATTATACATCGCATCCATGTGAGGCAGAGCTTCCGCCTCAAATTCTGTAAATGGAGTCGGGTCAAGATTTCCGTGACGATTATGCTTATCATCTTTCATTATAAATGACTTTCTATAGACTATAATATTTAATCGACTAGTGCATTCCGGACAGAAATGCTGTTCACCTCTATATCAACTAAATATCCGTTGATCACTGCATACTTAACATTGTTTCCGCTTTTTATAATAAAGTCGGCAGTTTCACCAATCTCAATTTTGCCTTTGTTTAACTTCTGGCGCGTAATTATATTAATTGGAATTTCAGTGAATTCATTTTCGAATTTTGCATTAATAATTTTTACTGCAACTATTCCCTGCTTGTACTTTTCTATAAAATCTAGTTTCTTAATTTCTTCAATCCCAGCTTTGTCTAATATTTCAGTAATTCCTTCGTGAATGGTTAATCCCGAACAATCATATTCCGAGTAACCATAAAAGGTAGATAAATCACCGATATCAGCAATCTCACTTTTGTAGTAATCAATTCTTGGATTGCGGCTGCTCTTTTCTTTGTGATTTATCCCGACATCAATTGAATAATTTTTTCCATTATGTTCAATTGTGAGATTTCGAAGCAGCAAATCGAACAAAAGTTTATCGTTCTCCGGAATTGCCTGATAAGCTTGAATAGTTTCTTCACTATAATTTTCTGTGGCAATTGAGTAAAAAGCGGTCATCAACGAAATGAAGTTCAATTTTCTTATGAATTGTTTCTCGAAATTATTTTTCCAACCGCCGGATTCAATTAGAACCGAACTCGTACCCCATTTAACCATATTATCGCCAAAAGCTCTTGGTTCAAAGTCATCATTGTATCTGGCAATATGACCAGGAATAAATTCCGATAATTCTTTATACATTTTTACAATTAGTTTCATTGTCCTTTCGCGGACGGGATTTATATCTTTTTCGAAATTGTACGCAGGAGCAAGAAATGAAAGGGCTGCAGATTTATACGAATTTCCTGCAGTATAACGCTGATCTTGATCGTGAAGATTAAACCCAAACTGCGGATTGATTCTATCTCTAACATTTTTTAGCGCTTGAGATTCCGGGAATTGCAAACGAAGGGCATCTCTGTTCAAATCAATTTGAAGCGCGTTTCGTCTAGTAAATTTTTCGGCGCCGTCCGGATTTAGCATCGGGATAAAATTAATGGTCAACTTTTCCAGGAGCAACTTTCTTACATCATTAAATTCATCGTCCGCTGTAAAAAAGTTTAGAATATCCAAAATCGCCATAGTTGCGGTCGATTCATCACCATGCATCTGTGACCATGCGAGGATATTTATATCTCCATTGCCGACACTGAATAAATTTATGCTTCTTCCCTGTAACGATTTGCCTATTTGCTCCACTTTTATTGATTTTTCTTTAACAAGCTTTTGGAACTGATCCATTATAAAATTGTGATCGAATCTTTTGTTATCTACTTGAGCAATCTTATATGACTCATATTTTTCATACATTTTTTTTGATATGATTTTCTGTGCCACCATAGAACCCGATAATGTTAAAATTAGAAATACTATTAATTTTTTTTTAAGCATATAGCTACTAATTTTGTGCAGATTTTAGGCTTAATATACTAATAATTGGAGCGAATCTAAATGGTAGGAATTATTGATTACAAAGTTGGCAAATGTTTTACAAATCAGTTTTGTTTAGGAATAACCTGTCAATCCTCTCATTTAATAAACTATGGTATTTATTTTTCATCTCGGAAGAAAGAAAACTTTTGCTGATAAGTATTTCCCAACTTTTACGTGAAGTGAGAATTAAATCCAGACTTTGGTTAATTACTTTCTCGTTTAATCCAAGCACTTCCGTTCCAAAATAGCCTACCAAATCTTCCCGATTAAGTTTGCTCTTCTTTCCTCTTATGGGCAATGCTATTTCCTCTAACGGATTTTTTAGAGCGATCGTTGTGCTCACTAAATCATAAAATGGAGAAAGTTTAACTAATCCATTTTGCCTTATGATGGAAAAGTTTTTAAGGTGCATATCTTCATTGCCAATTAAAAAATTGAAGACAGTTAGTTTAAATATTTTTGCTTTTTCAACAACAGGAAATGAACAGAAACTATCAATAATTTTTACAACCTTTTCCATGCTCGAATTGTATTTGGTTTCTCTTGACGCGCCCGATAATTGGGCAAAGTCTTCCACTGCCAATTTTTTATTTTTAATTGTCCTGTCAAAGCGCTTAATGAAGTAGCTTAATGAAGAGTCCTTCCCATAAATCAATCCATGAAATGGAATTTGAAGTTTAATCACTTCGGCTAAACGCATGGTAAGGTCTTCATTTTCCGGTAATTCGGGAAACAGGTCATTCTGTGGTTTTATGATAAATCTACCGCCTCTGTCAACCAACTCAAAGCTTTCAGAGGTTACACTAAATTTTGCGCTGAGCTTTGGCTGAACTCCTTGGATTGATAATTTTGCGGCTCTGGTTTTTGCTTCGTGTAATAATTCCTCACGCGAATACGAAAGATCATTAAGAGATTTAATTTTTCTTGAGAGTAATTTTAGACCGCTCGGAGAGTATTTTTCATCAGTTTCCAAATATGTAATTGGACAAATACTCATTCGATTTCCTCAACTGTAACCGAGCCCACCAAATCGCTGCCGACAAAAACCAGAAGAGAAAACAAATCATTCCTGTCAATTTTAGCGTTACTTAAAATTCCATCTAACATAAATCCTTCCGGCAGAAGTCCCTCAAAATATGGAGGGAATAAATCGTATTCAAATTTCAATTCCGCTTTTGGCATTGTTAAAGAAATTGAGTCTCCATTATATTCAGTAAAGTATTCGAACAAATATTTAGAGTTCTGCTGAATTTCAATAAGATTGCCAGCCGGAATTCCGTGATTAAAAACTAATGCTCTCCTCATTGAGCATCCCCTAATTCTATTGGGCTGTCAAAACTTATTTTAATATTTAATGCAGATAATATTTTTAGAACGGTATTGATCTGAACAGTATCTTTGTTTTTTTCAACGTCGAATACAACTGTTTTACCAACGCCTGCAAGATCGGCTAATTCCTTTTGAGTTAGTCCAGCTTTTTTACGATGCTGCTTTACTATTTTAGATAATTCATTCATATTACTGTTATAGCGGTAATTTTTGTATAGTTGATGAGAAAATAGTCTAATTAATTCTATTAATCAAGTTTTTACTGCTCTGGCAGTAATATTTTTCAACTACAAGTAAGTTGAAGGAGAATACGCGGAGATTTTCATATTTTTACCGTGATGGCAGTAAATAACCGCCGCTGTGATTTGTTTCTATCTCAAATTGCCCGATATTATTTCAATACATAATCCCAATGTTCAGCGTTATGTAGATTGAGCCAATATTTTTTCTGAATTTATAATACATATTTTCAACACCTTCATCAAAAAGGTGAGTGTAATAATATCGAATGTTAAGTCCGAGTAAATTCGATTTGCTGAATCCAAAATCAGCTCCAAATCCGGCGTAAGCTCCAATTGCAATTTTTGCCTTTGCATAGCCTAAAGAGTTGAAAAATTCTCTTTCGTAAGGAGAAGTAACCACCAAAGTAGGACCGGCGCCAATATTTATGTAGGGACGCAAATTCTCCACAAGAACTTCATCGAACAGTCTCTGCTGAACTCCGAAATTAATCGGCAGCAGGAAGACTCTGTTTTTTTTGCCGATAACAATTGGTCTTCCCCAAATGTCGTAATATTCAAACTCTCTTTCATCCTTTGATTCGGAAATTGAAAAATCCACGAATCCGGTTAAATTAGAGGTGAAAGATTTTCTGAGAAATGTGCCAAGCCCAAAACCGCCTTCTCCGAACATTACATCAACTCCCCAGCTATTTGGCGGGAATTCAACAGTAGGTTTTTCCTGAGCAATTTCACCTATTCTTTGTGCGTATAATCCAACAAATGGAATTATTAATAATAAAAAAATTATTCTTTTCATTAGACTTTCCTAAATTGCTTTATCTTTTTCGAAAGTTAATCATTCATAATTAAAAGTCAAGATCAAAAATCATCCTATTTTTCAATGGAACAGATTACAGATATTAACCGCAAAGAATACTGGGACGTAAGATACCAAGAAAATTCCGATCATTGGAATTTAAAAACGCCAAATCCTGTCTTCAGTCAGCTATTGGACAAATATGACGCAAAACATAATTCCCAATTACTTGTTGCAGGAAGTGGAAAGGGATACGATGCAATGCAAGCTTCGAAGAAAGGATTTTGCGTTACCGCGATTGATTTTTCCGACGAAGCAATTTACACTTCAACGGCGCTAGCTGAACAAGAGAATGTAAAAATAGATTTTATTAATATGGATTTATTTGAACTTAGCAACACTGATTTGAAGTTCGATCTCGTTTATGAATACACAACTTTTTGCGCTGTTGATCCCCGAAGAATTGAAGAGTTATTGAAAAATTTTAATGCGGTGTTGAATCCAGGCGGAAGATTTATATCAGTACTTTTTCCAATTGACGGAAGAATTGGCGGACCGCCATTCTCGATTGATTATCTTGAGTTTCATAAATTGGCATCACAGTTTTGGAAATTGGAATACTTCAGCAAAGACATTAATTCCGTTAAACCCCGGAAGGAAAAAGAATATTTGTTCATTTACAAAAAGTAAATTACTATGGCTCAAAATCTTGAATTAAAACTAAAACTTGCTTCACACAAGGAAATCCGGAAAACACTTCGCTCAATTAAGGCTGAGTTTAAGGGCATCCTGAGGCAAAAGGATATCTATTATAAAACGAGCGGCATGCTTTTAAAATTGCGTACCGTAAACGGAAAACATGAGTTAATAAAATATCGAAGAGACGAATCCGGCGCCGATAGGTGGAGCGATTACGAACTTTTATTTCTCGAAGGCGAAAACGTAGAAACTTATTTCAATGATTTTTTTGAGACTGAATGCATCGTTGAAAAGAGCAGAGAACTTTGGCTCTATAAAGACACTCGAATTCATCTGGACGACGTAAAATACTTAGGGCTGTTTCTTGAATTGGAAACCGTCGTAAAAGAAGATCGAAGAAAGGCAAAGGAACTTTTTGATGTAATTGTTTCGCTGCTTAGCCTGAATCTGAACGATCAAATTTTATCTTCGTATAAATTATTATTTTTGAACAAATGATTCTTACCAAAGAAAATATAAAATCAATTAATCTTGACCACCTCATTGATAATTACATCAAGGAGGAAAAGTCGGCAAATTTATTGATGGTGGTTCCAACTAATAGAAAACTCCGCGATTTGAAAAAAGAGTTTATTAGTCTGTCCCCTAAGAAAATTGTTTTTAAGTTGAACATAGAAACTCTTTCTACTCTCACGGAAAAATTACTACTCGCAAATGAGAGTTTTATTCCCCTAAGCGAAGCCGCCTCAACCGTTTTGATTAAGAGAAGTTCGGAGAAATTGCAGCTCAAATATTTCTCAAATTATACATCCGAAATTCCTTTCGGCACACTTGAGAAAATTAAAAACGTAATTTCCAGGTATAAAGAAACCGGAGTTACTCCTGCTAAACTCAGGATTGAATCGGATAATTTGAGCGGTTCCGATAAATTGAAAGCTTTGGATATTGCGCTTATTTTTGAGAACTACCAAATACTTTGCGGCAAACTAAACGCATACGAAATTGGCGACGTTTATGAAGCGCTGAACAAACTGAAGATGAAGGAATTCGAATATCTTTTCAAAAAAAATTTCCCCGATGTTGATCTTACAATCATCAATGGTTTTGATGAATTTACTCCGCTTGAGACTGAAATCATTAACAAAGTTTCAGTCATTCATGGAAATCGTTTGTTTATAAATTTTGATTATTATAAATACAATCCAAATCTTTTTTCGCATCTCGATAAATGCTATGATGCACTTGAGATATTTGGTTTCAAAACTCACGCAGATAATTCACCTTCATCACAGAAGATATTTTCCACGCTGGTTCGTGAGAATCTGTTTTTAGATATATCGAAAAAAATATCTTCTTCGTATGTTGATTCAATTCAAAAAATTGTTGCATTCGACCGAAACAAAGAAATTGATCACATCGCCAAAGAAATTAAACTTCTTTTGAGCGAGGGCATTCAACCAAACAGCATATGCATAGTCTTTAATTTAATCAATAATTATTCTTCAGTTGTAAGACTTGCATTTAACCGCTATGGAATTCCGTTCAATTTAACCGATAGAATTGCCTTAGACCTTGCCCCGCCTGTGATTACGCTAATAAATGTTCTGGATATTCTCCAAAGTGATTTTAATTTTAAGAGCATTGTAAAAGCGTTCAGCGGTAATTATGTTGATAATCACAGAATCGATATTACCAATCTTCTTCGAGCTGCGCGCAAGTTAAAAATTGTTTCCGGAAATTATAAGTGGAAGTCGTTTTTAAAACAGAGAATTGAATACCTAAGACAAAATGATTCCGACGAATTTGAAATCGCAAGTGAAATGATATCCGCAGAAAAAGCCCTTGAAGACATTCTTCTGATGGAAAGACTGCTGAAACAATTTTCAAAAAATCTTTCAATTGATGATTTCATCTTTGAATTGAAACGGCTGGCTATTTCACTAAAATTGAATGAGAAGCTTTTGTTGAGCAGCCGCAACAGCGAGCAAAATATTAAAAGCGTTTCTTTTTTCTTTGAAACGCTTGAAGAAATTTTATCGCTCATTAAGCTAGAAGAAGGAAGCGATAAGAAATATGATTTGCATTTTTATCTTAAGCAGATTAAGGTTCTATCCGGCTGGGCAAGATTTAACGTAAAAGAAAAATCTGATTACGGCGTTCTTGTTACGAGCATAAACGAAATTCGCGGATTAAACTTCGATTACCTTTTTATCGGTGGAATGATTGACGGTGATTTTCCAACAAGATTCTCCCCGGAATTTTTCTTTTCGGGTCAATTTCAAAAACTTGAATCCGCCCATCAATCCGAGGAAAGATATCATTTCTATCAAACGTTGTGTGTGTGGAATAAGAGGCTTTATCTTTCAACGGCTTTGACGGATAAAAGCAAAGAACTTTCCCAATCCCTTTTCCTAACGGATTTTGAAACTCTTTTTCAGATAACAGAAAAAAATTTTTCCGATTTTGAAAATATAATTGCATCCGGTGATGAGTTCTTAATTTTTACTGGAAAAAAAGGATTAAGAAATTTAACTGAGAAAGAAGAAAAATTGCTTCCGCTAAAAAAGGATATTTTGCAGCATAAAATTGATGTGAATGAAATTAGACACACTAATCCTTTCGAAGAAAATATTTACAACGGATTTTTGTTAAGCGGCGGCGCAGATTCAAACCTATCTGCAGAAGCGGAATATAATTTGAGAAAATACGCTGAGCGTGAATTTTCAATGTCACAATTAGAAATTTACGCTAAATGTCCTTTTAAATATTTTTTGGAGAGAGCGCTGAAAATTGAATCGGCAGAAGAGCCAACCGAAGAAATTGAAGCGCTCGAAATCGGAAGCATACTACACTCAATATTTTATGAATTTTATGCTTGGCTGAAAGAGAGTAGTATCAATTTAAACTCTGCCTCATCAACTGATTTGAAGGCAGCCGAGAAAAAACTCTTTGAAATTGCAGAGCGAAAAACCGAATCCTCGGCATTTAATTCCCCTTATAATTTTTACGACAAAGAAAAGATATTCGGTTTGGGCGGTAATAAACGAGAATCAATTTTATTCAAATTTTTGGAAGAGGAGCAATCTGAATCATCCTTTCTCCCTTCTTTCTTTGAGGTAAAATTTGGAAACGCAAAGGGGAACGAATTTGATGCCAATCTCTCTTCGGAAACTCCGGTTTATATCGATGACATTAAACTGCGCGGTAAAATTGACAGAGTTGATATGAACAGTGGAAGCAGCTCATTCGAAATTGTTGATTATAAATTAAGCGGTAAAACACCCACGAAGGATGATCACTGGAGCGGTATTTCTCTTCAGCTTCCGATTTACCTTTTCGCCGTAAAAAGTCTTCTGTTTCATAAATACGGCAGGGAATTTCTTCCCGAAAATGCGTCAATCTATTCGCTAAAGTATCAGGACGGAAAGTTCGGCAAAAAGCATGTCTCAATTAAATTTGGTAAAGAAAGTAACGCGGAAAAATGTAATGCATTAATTGAGTCATCGCTCAATCATGTAAAATCAATTGTGGGTAGCATTTCATCGGGTAAATTTTCGCTTTCGTCGCTGGACGACCGGGAGAAAAAGGTTTGCAATTATTGCGATTTCAAAGGAATTTGCCGTGTGGATGAATTACTGAATTCAAATTCGACTTAAATGAGTCCTAACTTCCAAATTTAGCCTCTCGTTTTACACATTAATTCCATAATTTTGTCCACTTAAATTATTATTACTTTCTTTGAGTAGATATGCTGGAAACAATACATTTTCTTAATACCGCGCTGCCATTATTTTATCTTGCAACGTTTATAGTTTATTTTTTGGATTTCAAAAAGCAGAAAAAAACTCTTCATAACTCGAAGCGAATTTTTCTTTTTTTGTCTTTATTGTTCCATTTATTCTATCTGCTTTCAAGAACATTTGAATTCAGCCATGTACCGATTACGAATAAATTTGAAATATTTACAATTCTGGCGTTTTCAATAGCTTGTTCATACTTTTTGCTTGAACTTTTTTCAGACATCAGAGGCACAGGAGTTTTCATTCTGGGGTTTTCTGTTCTTTTTCAAATTGCATCTTCCTTATTTATCGAAGACTTAATTGAAGTTCGTGAAGTGCTACGAAGTCCGCTATTGGGAATTCATGTATTCAGCGCATTGCTCGGCTTTGCGGGATTAACGATGGCGGCGGTTTACGGCGTTTTATTTCAGCTTCTTTATAAAAGAATAAAGTTAAATAC
Organism: Bacteroidota bacterium; assembly: GCA_018829545.1. Classification (GTDB taxonomy): domain Bacteria; phylum Bacteroidota; class Ignavibacteria; order Ignavibacteriales; family Melioribacteraceae; genus JAHJTX01. The sequence goes on from JAHJTX010000331.1 coordinate 10,219, forward strand.
TTTTGGGATATTTTTTGAAAAACTTCCCAGCCTGGAAACGTTAGAGAAGTTGAATTTTTATTCGGTGATTATTGGATTTATTTTATTGGGAATTGCAATTGGAATCGGCGTGATTTGGCTGCCGGTAGCGTTCCCGGATTACAGCTATTTAGATCCAAAACTTGTTTCTACTTTGATGGTGTGGATTGTTTTTGGAATTGGAATTTTTATGAAAATTGTAATTGGATGGTATGGAAAAAAAGTAATCAATTTTTTCCTCGTTGGATATACAATTGCATTATTGTCAATGTTTTTGTCGAATGTTCTGGCAAAAAGTTTTCATTCGTTTTATTGATTTTAAGTGATTAGATACGAAGCAGCACAAAAATGAATTTAATTGGAATTTCTATAAATCATAGAACCGCGCCTATAGAATTGCGGGAAGCGGTACACCTTTCAACCGATGAGATAACCGAACTCACGATTATATTGAAAGAAGAAATCTTTACCGATGGGTTTATTCTTTCAACTTGCAACAGAACCGAAATTTTTGGCTATCCGAAGAAAAATTTTCTAAACGCAAGCGAAATTATCGATCAGCTTCTGAAATTTAAGCCGGTTAAAAATATTGCCAACTCAAATTTCAACAAATATTTTAACTGCTCTGCCGTTAAACATCTTTTTATGGTAGCCTCCGGAATAGATTCGCTGATTATCGGCGACAGTCAGATTCTCGGTCAAACTAAAGAAGCTTTCCAATTATCCGAGGATTTGAGTTTTACCGGAACAATATTGAAGCGTCTTGCCGATACTACAATTAAGGTTGGAAGAAGAGCAATCAAGGAAACTAATGTCAGCGAAGGAGCAGTTTCCGTAAGCTATGCCGCTGTTCAAGTTGTTGAAAAGATTTTTGCAGATCTATCCACAAAATCGGCTTTAGTAATTGGCGCCGGCGAAACGGGCGAGTTGGCTGCAACTCATTTATTTGATAAAGGCGTTTCGCGTTTAGCAATTTCTAATAGAACACTTTCGAAAGCAAATGCGCTCGCATCAAAATTAAAAGCAGACGTTGTTTCATTTGAGCGCCTCGCTGAAAATCTTCATCAGTTTGACATCATTTTTTCTGCTACCAGTGCAGATGGATTTGTAATCCAGCAAGATGTTGTTAAAAATGCAATGAGGAAACGCAGAGGCAGCCCAATCGTGCTTATGGATATTGCCGTTCCAAGAGACATTGACCCTGCCAGCCGTGAATTAGAAAACGTATTTTACAACGATATTGATTCTTTGAACATCATCGTAAGTCAAAATCTTAAAAAGCGTGAAGAAGAAATTCCATTAGTTCAAAATATTATAATGGATGAGATGATAAACTTTTTCAGTTGGTTTAACACTCTGGACGTAGTTCCTGCAATTAAAATTGTAAGGGAATTTTTTGAGGAAATGGGAAGCGATGAGTTGAGCAAAATTAAAAACAAAATTTCCGAAGATGATTATTTAAAAGTGGAGGATATGACGCGCAGACTTATCGGAAGACTGCTTCATAATCCAATTGTAAAATTGCGTGAGCTTGCAGAGACCGGCACAAATCTTCAGGATGCGGCTTCACATTCATTGATGATTAAAACGCTATTCAACTTAAACGGTGCGGATAAAACAAAATTAAACGAAAATTCAAATGAGGATTGATTGAAAGAATTAAACAAAATTGTGATTGGATCCAGATCAAGCGATTTGGCGCTTTGGCAGGCTAAGTTTGTAAAAAGAGAACTCGAAAAAAATAATACTGGTCTAAAAATCAAGATAAAACTTATAAACACTAAAGGCGATAAAATACTTGATGTTGCTCTCTCAAAAATTGGCGATAAAGGTTTATTCACTAAGGAGTTGGAAGTAGCCCTGCTAAATAAAGAAATTGATATTGCGGTACACAGCTTAAAGGATCTTCAGACTGATATTCCGAAAGGACTTGTGCTCGCGGCAGTTACAAAACGGCATGATGTTGAAGATGTTTTAATTGCAAGAAAAAAAGGAATGACAATCGAGAAACTTCCCGAAGGCGCAACTGTTGCAACCGGCTCGCTTAGAAGAAGATCTCAATTGAAGCATCTTAGACCCGACATTAAAATTGTTGAGTTAAGAGGCAACGTTCCAACAAGAATTAAAAAGTTTTTGGAATCGAATTGGGACGGAATTATTCTTGCCCGCGCTGGAGTAGAACGGCTTAAACTGAAAAAGTATGTCTCATCAATCATTCCGCTGAACGAGATGCTTCCCGCGGTTGGTCAGGGCGCGCTTGGCATTGAAATTCATAAAGACAATAAATTTGCGGCTGAGGTTGTTAAATCAATTCATGACGCGAACACATACGCTGCAGTTATTGCTGAACGCACATTACTTAAAGTTCTTGAAGGCGGCTGCCAGGTTCCAATTGGCGCTTATGCTGAAGTTACTAACAGCGGACTATATCTCGATGGATTCGTTGGTTCGCTTGATGGATTTATTTCTTTCAGAAAAAGAGTTCGAGGTAAAAAGAGCGAGCCTGAAAAACTCGGCAGGCAATTGGCTTCTGATTTGAAACGCGCAGGCGCAAAAAAAGTCTTAAATGAAATTTATACAACAGTAAGAATTAAGAAATAAACGGTGAATTAGTTATCAAAATTTTAGTCACAAAGAAATATGAAGAAACGGCGGGAGTTTTTGATAAGCTTTCCGCTCAAGGATTGAATGTTGTTTATTTCCCAACAATTAAAATTACTCCGACTGTTGTTGAAGCAGCTTCTCTTTCTCAATCGGTTTTGGAAGCCGATTACATAATTTTTACTTCCGGAAATGCCGTAAAGTTTTTCATGGAAGAAGTTAGAAAGTTTGCGTCTGAAGAATATTTGCAAGACAAAATAATTTGTGCCGTCGGTAAAAAGACAGCAGAAGTTTGCAGACAATATTCTTTGAACGTATACTTAACACCGGTATATCAAAGCGCTGCCGGGCTTTTTGATGAATTGAAAGACCAGAATATAGCAAGTAAGAAATTTTTAATTCCTACTTCAAGAATAGCTGGTGATGAATTAAAATTATTATTGGAGAACGTTGGAGCGCAGGTTAATCAGATAACTGTATATGATAATGTTCTTCCTAATCAAGATGATGTTCAAGAATTTGCAAACGGTATCTCATCGGAAAAGCCGGATATGTTTGTGTTTACGAGTCCATCTTCATATAATAATTTTAATGTGTTGATGAAAATTGAAAACATTCAGAGTTATTTTGAAAACGCTGAAGTTATTCCTATCGGCGGTACGACCGCATCCGCAATTGAAAGTGATAATGTGAAAGTCGCTTTAATTCCGGAGGAGTTTAGTTTGGACGGAATCGCAAATGAAATTGAAAAGATGATAAATAATAAAAAGAAAGATTACACGGAGGATATAAATTGAGCAAGTTAAAAAATGATTTGTTTTTACGAGCGTGCAGACAGGAAAAGGTTGAAAGAACTCCTATCTGGATGATGCGTCAAGCCGGAAGATATTTACCAGAATATAGAGCAGTTAGAGAAAAATCTGATTTTATAACAATGTGTAAAACTCCTGAGCTGGCAACTGAAGTAACCCTTCAGCCGGTGGATTTAATTGGAGTTGATGCGGCAATTCTTTTTTCTGATATTCTTGTAATCCCGGAAGCGATGGGACTTCCTTTTGAGATGAAGGAAAATGTTGGACCCATTTTCCACAATCCAATTCGCTTAAGTGAAGATGTGAAAGCCCTCAAGAAAGTTGATCCTTACACGGATTTAAAATACGTTCTTGATGCAGTAAAGATGACAAAAAGTGAATTGAATGGAAGAGTTCCGCTCATAGGTTTTTCCGGAGCGCCTTGGACTTTGATGACTTATATGGTTGAGGGAAATGGAAGCAAGAGTTTTTGCGAAGTTAAAAAGTTGATTAATAGCGATCCTAAACTTGCGCACAAATTACTTGATAAAATTAGTGACGCCGTAACGGATTACTTGAATGCAAAACTTGAAGCCGGCTGCGATGCCGTGCAAATTTTTGATACTTGGGGCGGAATTCTTTCCCAAGAAGATTTCTTTGAATTCTCGTTAGAGTATATCGTTAAAATAATTTCCAACCTTAAGCGAAAAGACCAACCTGTTATATTATTCGCTAAAGGCGTTTATTATAAATTGAACAAACTCGCAAAATCAGGCGCCGATGTACTTGGATTAGATTGGACGATGGACCTCGCGCGGGTACGTCAGCGGGTTGGAGATAAAGTTGCCTTACAAGGAAATTTAGACCCAACAGTTTTATACTCTGACAAAAAAGTTATCTCAGAAAAAGCATTTCAAGTTTTAGAGTCATACGGTAAAGGTTCCGGTCATATTTTTAATCTTGGTCATGGAATACTGCCGGATGTTCCACCTGAAAACGCAAAATTTCTTGTTGATTTTGTAAAAGAAGCAAGCGTCGATTTTCACAATTAATTGGCTTTAGAAAGGAAATTTCATGTTTGATATAAATTTAGATTTAGTAAAAAAGTACGATAGACCGGGTCCGCGATATACAAGTTATCCTACTGCTCCTCAATTCACGGAAGAATTTGGACCGGATGCATATTTGAATGAAATCATTCGTACGAATAACGAAGAAAATTCGCCCGATCTTTCACTCTATTTTCACATTCTGTTTTGCGATACGCTTTGCTATTTCTGCGGATGCAATATGATTGTATCACGCAACAGGGAAAGAATTCACAATTATGTCGATTACCTTAAAAATGAAATTGATCTTGTTAGAAGCTATATAAAGTCAGGACGCAAAGTTTCGCAGCTTCATTGGGGCGGAGGAACTCCAACGCATCTTAATCCGGATGAGATACGTGAACTAACTGCTTTTATAAACAATAATTTTGAATTTCGGGATAGCTCCGAAAATGGCTGCGAAATTGATCCGCGCGAATTAACAAAGGAGCATCTTATTGCTCTGCGTGAAGGCGGATTCAACAGAATTAGTATGGGAGTTCAGGATTTTAATGAAAAAGTTCAGAAGGCTGTAAATAGAATTCAGCCGGAAGATATGACGCGGCGTGTTGTTGATTGGGTGAGAGAATTAGATTTTAAGAGCATCAATCTCGATTTGATTTACGGACTGCCGTTTCAAACAGTATCAGAATTCGAAAAATCTGTTGACGCCATAATTGACATTTCCCCGGATAGAATTGCTCTTTTCAATTATGCCCACGTTCCTTGGATGAAGAAGCACATGGAACTTATAAAAACTGAAGACTTACCAACCCCTGAAGAGAAATTGCAGATTTTAAAAATGTCCGTTGCAAAATTAACCGACGCCGGATATTCGTTTATCGGTATGGATCATTTTGCCAAGCCGGATGATGAATTAGCGACCGCATTACGAGACAAAAAATTGTACAGGAATTTTCAAGGGTACAGCACTAATGCGGGCGCTGATTTATACGCGTTCGGAATAACCAGCATCAGTCAGTTGGGAAATATTTACGCACAGAACTTGAAAACCGAAAAGGAATATAGCGCCGCGCTCGATAACGGTAAACTTCCGATAATGAAAGGTTGTCAATTAACGGAAGATGATGTTCTGCGAAGATATGTTATTACAAAAATTATGTGCGACTTTGAACTTGATTTTTCTGATGTTGAAAAGAAATTCGGAATCGATTTTGAAAAATATTTTGCACACGGATTGAACAATTTTGGCGAATTGATTGAAGACGGTTTGGTTACGCTTAAGGATAGAAAAATTAATGTTTCTGAAATGGGACGATTGTTGATTCGTAATGTGGCAATGAACTTTGACGGTTTTTTAGAAAGAAAAGAAGATACCGCTAAATATTCGAGAACTGTTTAATGGAAAAAAGAATTGTTGTTATTGGCGCGGGAATTTCCGGATTAGCAACAGCATATTGGCTCGAAAAATCCGGCTTTGAAGTTGCTCTGCTAGAAGCAAAAGGCGAACCGGGCGGCGCAATGGAAACTCAAATTGAAGATGGTTTTCTAATTGATTTTGGGCCGAACAGCGGTTTGGAAACAACACCGCTCATCTCGCAGCTTGCTGAGGAAGTAGGCATTAAAGATGAAATGATTTATGCAAATGAGGAAGGCAGCAATAGGTACATTTTAAAGAACAATTCTTTGTTAGCTTTACCAACTTCTCCCATGGCGTTTTTCAGATCGAAATTATTTTCACTTCCGGCAAAATTGAGATTGATGCAAGAACCTTTTATCGGGAAATCAGAAGACGGATACTATCAATCCATTTCAGAATTTGTAACGCGGAGATTAGGAAGAGAATTTCTTGACTATGCGATTGATCCTTTCGTTTCAGGCGTTTTCGCCGGAGATCCGAATAAATTAAGCGTAAAATCTGCCTTTCCCAAATTATACAGATTGGAAGAACTTTACGGCGGATTGATTATGGGAATGATAAAAGGAGCAAAAGAACGAAAGAAAAGGAATGAGCAATCAAAACAGAATGCTAAAATGTTTTCCTTCAAAAACGGAATGCAGACTTTTCCCGCAGCTATTGCAAATAAACTGAAAGGTAAAATTCATTATCATTCCAGTGTTAATGAAATAATAAAAACCGATTATGGATATAAAATCGTATATACGCAGAATGGAGAGCGTGCGGAAATTGATACACCGCGAATCTTATCAACAATTCCTTCACATACGCTGAGCAATAAAATTAAAAGTATTGATTCGAAATTAAGCGCTCATCTTGCGGAAATATTTTACCCTAAAGTAATGGTTATGTTTTTGGGATTCAATAAATCCTCGATAGGTCAAAAATTGGATGGGTTCGGTTATTTAATTCCAACAAAGGAAAATAAAAATTTTCTCGGCGCGATTTGGAGTTCGACTATATTCAATAACCGCACGGCAGATGACAAAGCTTCGTTTACAATTTTTATCGGCGGGGCTAAAAGCTCAAATCCCCTTTCCGAAAATAATGATACAATAATTCGAGAAGTGATTTCTGAATTCAAAAAAACCATGCGCATAAGTGAAGAGCCTCTGATGGTGAAAACAAAACTCTGGGATAAAGCAATTCCGCAATACAATCTTGGTTATATAGAGCACGAAAAATATTTCGAACAATTTGAATTGAATAATCCCGGATTTTATTTAAGCGGCAATTACCGCGGAGGAATTTCTGTGGGAGATTGCGTCAAGAATTCTGAAGTGACAGCAAAAAGAATTATAGAGTCGTAGATTTTAAATATTAAAATAGATGTTAAAGGTTTTTCTTTGTGAACCTTTGTGCTCTTTGTGACTTCGTGGTGATGTTTTGTTTTCGTTTATTCTCATATCATTTTTACCACTTAGTCACTAAGTTCACACAGAACCACTGAGACTTTCTGGATAACATCTTTTCTGTAAATTGTGACAACTATTTCATCAAGGAGTTTTTATGGCTGTTTATCCAACAAAACGTTTAAGAAGATTAAGATATAATCCTTTAGTTCGTGACATGGTAAGAGAAACTTACCTGAATAAGAACGATTTAATTTATCCTCTCTTTGTCGTTCCGGGAGAGAATGTTAAAAATGAAGTGAAATCGATGCCGGGTGTTTTCCAACTTTCGATTGACAATATTGTTAAAGAATGCAAAGAAGTTTCCGAATTGGGAATTCCCGCGGTTATTCTTTTCGGCATTCCTGAAGAAAAAGACGAAATGGGTTCCGGCGCATACAATGATAACGGAATTATTCAACGAGCAATTAGAGCGATTAAAGCCGAAGTGAAAAATCTCCTTGTAATCACGGACGTATGTTTGTGCGAATATACATCTCATGGTCACTGCGGAGTTTTAGACGGCGAAAATATTTTAAACGACGAAACTGTTTCCTTGTTAGCAAAGGAAGCCGTATCTCACGCTCAAGCCGGAGCTGATATGATTGCCCCATCCGATATGATGGACGGAAGAATTGCATCTATTCGAAAAGCATTGGACTACAAGGGTTTTACTCACATTCCGATTATGAGTTACGCCGTTAAATATTCATCCGGTTATTACGGACCATTCAGAGATGCTGCCGAGTCCGCGCCCGCATTTGGAGATAGAAGATCGCATCAGATGGATATTGCAAATTCAGACGAGGCAATTCGTGAAGCTGAAAGCGATATTACAGAAGGCGCTGATATAATTATGGTGAAACCCGCGGGGGCTTATTTGGATATTATTTACAGAGTGAAAACCCAATTTCAAATGCCTACAGCCGCTTATCAAGTAAGCGGAGAATACGCCATGATTAAAGCTGCAGGCAAACTTGGCTGGATAGATGAAGAAAGAGTTATGATTGAATCCTTAATTGCAATAAAACGCTCCGGCGCGGATTTGATTTTAACTTATTTTGCAAAAGAAGCAGCTAAATATCTCGATAAAAATTAACTCTTAAATTCAAGCTCTTACCGTTTCGCTGGGCTTGAATTAATTATATGGAAAAAATCACAAATCAACCGCCGATTATTCAACCGATAAACATTCCTGATGATGATTCAAAAAAGGAATTCACTTCCAAATTTTCGAAAAAGTTCAGCATTAAAGACACTTTTGCCGCACTGCGATATCCAAATTATAAATTATGGTTTTACGGGCAGCTAATTTCATTATTCGGTTCTTGGATGCAGGTTACGGCTCTTGGCTTTTTTGTATTTGAACTAACGCGCTCTCCGGCTTATTTAGGTTATCTGGGATTTGCCGGAGGAATTCCCGCATGGATTTTTACACTATATGCCGGAGCAATTGCTGATAGATTTGATCGGAAAACTATTTTAATTATTACTCAGTTCGGAATGATGTTCCTTTCTATTGTGCTTGCGGTTCTAACATTCACAAATATTATTACGCCATACTTAATAATTGTTATCTCTGTTTTTCTTGGCTTACTTAACGCCTTTGATGCCCCTGCCCGTCATGCTTTTGTGAATGAATTAGTTGAAAAAGAAGATCTCGTAAATGCCATCGCATTAAATTCGACTATGTTCCATTCAGCAACTGCGTTAGGACCAGCATTAGGAGGTATAATTTACGCCTTCTTTGGACCAGGCTGGTGCTTCACTATCAACAGCATCTCTTTCTTCGCAGTGATTTACAGCCTTTATAAAATGAAATTGGTCAAAAATAATTTTGAAGGAAATAGTGATTCAATCCGCTCGGATTTAAAAAACGGCTTTAAATATTTACTGAATGAGAAAGCTATTTTAGTTTTTATTTTTATCACGACAACTACAAGTCTTTTGGGAACGGGAGTTCTTACATTGTTCCCCGCTTGGGCTGTAAATATTTTGGGAGGAGACGCGACAACAAACGGATTCCTTCAATCTGCACGGGGCTTTGGCGCTGTTATATTTGCATTAATAATTGCGACTATAAATAAAAAAGTTATGCGCGGTAACTTATTGGGAAATGCATTGATTTTATTTCCAATTGTCTTAATAATTTTTTCGTTTAACCGATCTCTGATTGTTTCATTGTCCCTATTGGTTCTTATCGGCGGATTTATGATTTCAATATATAATCTAGCGAACGGATTAATTCAAACAATGGTCGATGAAAAATTCCGCGGAAGAATTATGGGTATTTACAGTTTTTCCTTTCTCGCATTCATGCCAATCGGGTCATTGATTATTGGCTGGCTTGCTGAACTTTTCGGTTCCCCTACGGCAATTTTGATCAACTCAGTTGTGCTTTTATTTGTATTTGTTCTACTCAGATTGTATTACGCCAATCTTAAAGTGATTAGATGATTTTTTGACTGTACACTTTGTGTCTTCGTGTCTTTGTGGCATTAAATAATTACAAATTTATATCTCTATTTCAATCGGATCGGTTTCTAAATTAACTATCTGCCACTCATTTTCTATGCGATCAAAATCAGCAATTTTATCAATCGGTACTTTAAAATATTTTCCCTTTGCCGTAACGGCTACATCGCCATTCTTTAAATATATTTCTCCCGTGCCTACAAAAATTCTGCTGTTCTCTTCAGTAATCCTGCCAACAACTTTTAATTCTTCATTCAACGGAATCGGTTTCTTGAACTTTACATTCAGATCGATGGTAACTCCCCAAACTTCTGTTTCAAAAACATTCAATATCGCTCTGCCAATAGTTTCATCTAAAATTGCGGAAGCAATGCCTCCATGAAGCCTGCCGGGATAACTTTGATGAACTGCTGTTGGCGTAAATAATGCTATCAATTCCTTATTGTCCGTAATATAAAAATGTGCGTGTATTCCGAATTTGTTTTTCAATCCGCAAATAAAACACATCTTGGAATTATGCTGCTTGCCGGTAATTTTATGAATCATTTTTCAACTCAGTAATTATTTCATAATAAGTTTTTATTGTCGTTTTAATATAGCGAACAATGCTTAAAATATTTCCATCGTAATTCAGTGAGAATGCGTCATTTTGAATATACTTCTCAGCGCAATGAATTAATATCTTCAATTCCGCTGAAACGCTTTTGAGTTTTCTCTGAAAGTATTTATAACTATTTTTGGCTCACTTTTTTAATGATGTTAATAGAATCAGCAGGAGAAACAATGAATATCAATCGAAGCGAAGAACTTTTCAACGAGGCAAAAAAATATATTCCGGGCGGAGTAAATTCACCGGTAAGAGCTTTTAAGTCTGTTGGCGGTAATCCATTATTTATAGAGAGTGGAAGAGGCGCATACTTTACAGACGTTGATGGAAATGAATATATAGATTATATCGGAAGCTGGGGTCCGCATCTGTTCGGGCACAATCCCGATTTTATTAAGTCCGCTTTGCTGCAGGCAATTGAAAAAGGAACAAGCTTCGGCGCTCCAACTGAAATGGAAATTAAAATGGCGAAGCTGTTGACCGAAATGATACCCTCGCTTGAAATGGTGCGAATGGTTAACAGCGGAACGGAAGCAACAATGAGTGCGGTCAGGGCAGCGCGTGGATTTACAGGAAGAGAAAAATTCATAAAATTCGAAGGCTGTTATCACGGACATGCGGATTACTTTCTAATAAAAGCCGGATCGGGAGCATTAACATTGGGTGTGCCAACAAGTCCCGGAGTTACTAAAGGCAATGCGGCAGACACTTTGATGGCAGATTACAATGACATCGAATCTGTAAAGGAACTAGTTTCTAAAAATAAAAGCGAAATAGCTGCATTAATAATTGAACCGATTGCCGGCAATATGGGCGTTGTAAAAGCTGAAGATAATTTCATCAAGGAAGTTCGTGAGATATGTTCCAACGAGGGAATTGTTTTGATATTTGATGAAGTTATGTCCGGATTCAGAGTAGCAAAAGGCGGGGCAGAAGAGGTATTAGGAATTACTCCCGATCTTTCAACATTCGGTAAAATAATCGGCGGTGGACTTCCCGTTGGAGCGTTTGGCGGTAAAAAAGAGATCATGGAAAAAATTGCGCCGAGCGGACCAATTTATCAAGCTGGAACTCTTAGCGGGAATCCATTAGCAATGGCGGCAGGCTTTGCAGCGTTGAGCTATATCAATAATAATCCGCACATTTATGATGACCTGGAACAGAAATCGGCATACCTGGAAAACGGCTTTGCGGAAAACATGAAAAAACTTGGAAAGAATTATTCAATGAATAGAATTGGTTCCATGCAGTGTATGTTCTTTACCGAAGAACCTGTTGTTGATTTCAAAACAGCGGTAAAATCAGACACAGTGTTGTACGGTAAATATTTTCACGAAATGTTAAACCGCGGAGTTTATTTGGCTCCCGCTCAATTTGAAGCTTTGTTTGTTTCTACCGCTCACACGACTGATGATTTGGACAAAACAATTAAAGCTCATTACGAGTCGTTAAAGGCAATTCTCTAATTCTCTTTTTTACATATTTGAAAAGGCGGAATAATTTATTCCGCCTTTACTCCTTTTTCCATTTCTTCAATAAGATTTCTGCGAAATTAAATCTATTGATTAGCCAATAATTAAACTGTAAATCAGAAATCCAATTACAAGCAAGAATCCGAGTGACATTAACCCGACAAAAAAGAAAAATGCAAGATCAGTTGTTTCATTTTTATTTGTAGACATAGTAATCCTTTCAAGTTATTATTAATAAAATAGGACGAAACAGATATACTATGTTTATATAGAGGTTGAAAAGTGAGAAGCGATGAAATAGTTAAATACAGAAGAACCGTTACAAATTTTACTCTTTATAATCGGCACACTTTTTAACGTCAAGTTAGCGGTTTTATTCGACAGATAAATTGCATGTATAAGGATGTGTCTTAATCCCTCACTTTTACTGAGAGAATTTTGAACATCGCTTATGACTACTAATATGGCGGAATGTTGAGTTTCTAAAATTTGAAGCGCCGAGTAATCTTTTGGATTGGGATAGTAGAAAGAAGACAAGTCAATGATGCTTGCCCAAGAGATCGAAATCAGAAGGAAATACTTAATTACACTATTCATTTGTGAAGTTCTAAATTGCGTTGGTATATCTACATATTTTGCCGCCAATTCGCAAATAAATATTTAAAGTTTCTTTTGTGGTCAATTAAAATTAGCCAGTGTCTTCAAGTGTTCTCACTTAATCAAAAAATTTGCGCTAACTTATGATCTTTTTAGTTGCAACTCTTAATGAATTACTTCCTCAACCGAACGATTCCTATAAATTCCCGAAGTCTGACGAACAATTTTGAGACTTTAGACTTCGGGAATTTTGATAAAAGGATGTAATCCACCAAACTGCAGATTAACAATCTCCGACCCAATAATTCTTGCTAAGAAATTTTCTCAGATTACTAATCTGAGATACGGCGTAGAGCAGATTTCCAATCTGCGAACTATTTCATCAAAAGATAGAACGCGATCCCTCTCATTTACATGCTTGGGCGGACAAGTTCACGCTATATCGCAACCTCGGCTTAAGACAAACCTCGGAGGTTTTAACTTGCCCGCCGTAGTAGGAAACCTCCGAGGTTTAATTACTACATCAAATTATTCGGAATTTATTTTGGCACATTTAATCCTCCTTCGCGCGCTTCGGAGGATAAGTTCATTCTGATTTTTTTTAATTATTTGTGATAAATTCCCAAAGCTGCAACGCAACCTTCAAGGTCTAAAAAATCTGTGACCTTGAAGGTTTGAGGAATTTTATCAAACCTCGAAGGTCTTTTTTTTTGACCTTCGAGGTTTAACCACTACACTGCAAATTATTTAATTAACAGCCCCGCTAAAAAGAATGCGGGATTACTTTCGAAGTAATATATTACTTACTATAGTGCCATTTGTCCCCTGAGGTTTTTTTAAGTTGTTTATTCCTTCCTCAGGATTTAAGTCAGTGTATAATTTAATGTATTCTCTTGCAACTTTCATTGATCTTCCCGTTATTTCTTTTATCGCTACTTCATCCA
>JAHJTX010000332.1 GCA_018829545.1 Bacteroidota bacterium
TATTTTTTCATCCATTGAAAAACCTTTTGATAGAATTTAATGCGTGCAAAATAGGGTTTTGTTGAAAGATTTGCTACACGAACAAATATGTTTGCCACTAATCTGCCGAACGCAGTCAAGTTTCCATAATGGACACGAATACAAACATGAAAAATTCTCCATATAGACGAGTTAAAAAAGTATTTTATAATGAGTCCAATTTTATTATGTTTAGGTTATGACTCTGAACGATCAAATACAATATTGGCTTACAATAGCAGAAAAAGATTTAATTGTAATGCGATCACTCTGTGAGCAAAAGCATTTTGTATGGTGTTTATTTGCAGGACATTTAGCCCTTGAGAAAATTCTAAAATCAATTTACACTGAAGAGTATAAGGAATCACCCCCCAGAACCCATGATTTAGTAAAACTTGCACAGAAATTGAGCATTAACTTTTCATCAGCTAAACTGGATTTTCTGGATGAAGTAAATGATTTTAACATTGAGGCAAGATATCCAGATTACAAACTAAGTATTTACAAAACAGCAACTGAAGAGTACACAAAACTAAAAATTGAACAAATTGAAGAAGAGTTTAAATGGCTGAGATCCCAACTGAAATAATTGATAGAATACATCGTTTCATTTCCGAATTGGAACGACAAAAAATTCGGATTAATAGGGCGATTTTATTTGGTTCCTATGCGAACGGCACATACAATGATTGGAGCGATATTGACCTTGCAATTACCTCCGACCAATTTACGGGGAATAGATTAACCGACAAATCGTTATTGAGAAAAATTAAAGCCAAAATCGATTACAGCATCTCTCCGCTCCCCTATAAACCTGAAGATTTTAATGAATCTGATTTTTTTGTGAAGAAGATTATGGAAGAAGGCATTTCCATTATTTAAAATAGGTTTAGCAGGTAAAACGAATAGGCACAAATAATAGATATTCCTCAATTCGTGTGGTTTTGTGTTTGCTTAATACTACTCAACCGTAGAGAACTTCCTATCTAAAATCTGTCTGTTCGTTTTTAGTTCTTAGTTCGTTCTTAGTTCTTAGTTCGTTCTTAGTTCTTAGTTCGTTGTTCTTAGTTTTAGCAATAGCTGTTTACTTTTTAGTTTAGTACTTGTATGTGCCTAAAATAAATACTTAACATGTATGTTATTACGGTGGATTTGAAATTTGTTATTTATCCCGATAAAAAACATCGGGACATGTTTTGAGATTTGCTTTTTGTTATTTGTCATTTTAAAAAATCTTTTCTTTTATTAAACACCCCAAACATTCCGCCTGTATGTAAAAAGAGTACTTTGCTGTTTTTATTTAGGAATAATTTATTGAACGCATAAAAAGCTTTTCCTGTGTAAGCCGGATCGAGTAAAATTCCCGTTTCGTGGAAGAATAATTTTATTAAATCAACTTTATCATGAGCAATATTTTTATATCCCTCGTTTGAGTAACCGTCGAGCATAATGAGATTCGAGTAATTAATTTTGATCGGTAATTTGTATTTAAGTAGTGTTTCTTCACAAAGATTAACTATAATTTCCCGCATTTCATCCGAGGAGCCGATTACATTTACTGCGTAGACTTTTATATCAAAATTGTGCAACGCTGATCCGAGCAATAACCCGGCAGTTGTTCCACCGCTACCTGCAGCCGATAATATTCCACCAATTTGATTTGGTTTCAATTGTCCTTTAATTTCTTCAACACAATTAATATAACCCCACACACCGATCGGGGTTGAGCCTCCGCTTGGAATTACAAGAGTTTTTTTACCATTGCGCTCTAATTCCACAGCCTCAACTTGCATTATGTTGTTTACGTTTTGGTAATCTTTTTTTGAGAGGAACTTAAATTCCGCTCCCGCCATTTGATTTAAAAATAAATTGCCGTCAGGATTTTTATTTTCTTTCCCCCAAAGAAAAAGTTTTGTTTTCAAACCGAATTTATTTGCAGCGATTACAGTCGCACGGCAATGATTTGATTGATCTCCGCCGCATGTAAAAATGTAATCATTCTTATTTTTAACAGCGTGATAAAGGAGATATTCTAACTTCCTAACTTTGTTGCCGGTAAGTTCACTGCCCGTAAAATCATCGCGCTTAACAAGAAAACTCCTCCCACGGAAATCAACTTTTTGAATTGGAGTTGGAAGATTAGCTATGCTATATTTTTGTGGAATTTTCATTTTTTCTCCTGCCTCAAAGGCACAAAAACAGTTTTATTATTTGAATCCTTTGTGAAACTTCGTGTCTTTGTGGCGTATGTCTTCGCCACCAAGACACAAATACAGCTTTATTATTTGAGCCCTTCGTGAAGCTTAGTGTCCTCGTGTCTTTGTGGTTACACTCTTTTTCGCGTTAATAACTTTTTCATAATAATTACGAGCAATCTCTAAATCTTTGGGCGTATCAACCGATAAACTTTCGAATTCGGTAACAACGATTTTGATTTTGAATCCGTTTTCGAGCATTCGAAGCTGTTCTAATTTTTCAATTTGCTCAAGATCAGTTTGCTTTAATTCGGTAAATTTCAGCAGTGCATCGCGCTTGTAAACATAAAGTCCGATGTGTTTATAAATATCACAAAGCGTAATTTTTTCGAGATTCGTTCTAGCTTCTCGAACGTATGGAATTGGCGAGCGTGAAAAATAGAGCGCAAAATTATTGTAATCGAACACAACTTTTGGAATAGAGGGAGATTTTAATTCTTCAACGGTTGTAATTTTTTTTGCGAGAGTCGAAACATTTACCGTGCTGTCGAATAGATGCGGTTCAATTGCTTCGTCAATCATTCTTCCTTGTATAAATGGTTCGTCGCCCTGTACGTTAACGATTATATCGGCATCAATAGTTTTTGCAACGAAGGCAATTCTATCCGAACCTGAAGGTAAATCCTTGGGAGTTAATACAGCTTTTGCGCCAAACGATTTTACAACGTCCAGAATTTTTTCGTCATCAACTGCAATGATTATTTCTTTGAGCAGCTTCGATTTCTTAGCACTCTCATAGGTGTGCTGAATCATTGGTTTCCCGCCGATATCGGCAAGAGGTTTTCCCATCAATCTAGTTGAGGCAAAACGGGCAGGAATTACACCGACTATTTTCAATTTGCTGTAATCTTTTTATTGATCAGATTTAATTATTTTCGGCACTTTAAAAAACTCTTCCGTTCTTGAGGGCGCATTTTTTAATGCATCCTCTCTCGAAACCGATTCTTCAATTATGTCTTCCCGGAATACATTTATATTTTCTACCGGATGCGAAAGAGGTTCAACATTTTCAGTATCCAGCTCATTCAGCTTTTCAACGTATTCCAGGATTTGATTTAACTGAAGCGTGTATTCCTCAATTTTGTCTTCCGCCAAATCGAGTTTGGCGAGCTTTGCTATTTTTTTAACTTCTTCTCTTGATACTGACATTTTCTCTTCTAATTTGAAATGTTAAATTTGATAATCGTATCAAAAGAATTTTCCGTATCCGTCACTTTGATGTTGATCAATCCGACAGTTGCGTTTGCCGCGGGCTGAACTTGAACCTTTGAATTCGTCGGAGGATCTGAAACTACTCTAATAATAAATGGATGATCTTCCCACGTGTACAGCGGAGTTTTGGCGCCGCCGTAAGTCCGGAGAGTAACCTCAGCAGGTTCGCCGCCAAGTTTTAGGATTATATCATCTGAGCCGGTTGGATTTGTTACAGTGCTGCTAACATAAATTCCAGGAGCCGGATCAAAAAATTTGGAACTACTGAATTGTCCTTCAATTTTTGAAACAATTGGATTATCTTTTATTAAAAGAAGAAGCGACACAATATTGTTGCCGCGTTTTGGACTCCTGTATCTCAGCCAATAAAAACTATTCGAAAAATCTTTGATCTCACTTTGAATATCAAGTAAAGCCTGGCTTAATTCAGTAATATCCGTCAAACCAATAAAACTTTGATTGCCGATAATTTCGAGCGTTTCAGGATCAATTTCCGAACCAAGTCCCACGGTGTAAACATGTTTATCTCCAATTGCCGAAAGCGCCTGCTGAAGTGTTTTTGATCCCTGCGTGTCGTCGCCATCGGTGAACACTATCAGAGTGCCTTGAATAATTGAATCAAGCGAAATAAAATCTTTCCAGTCATCAACAGTTTCTATGATTGAACCGTAGAGATTTGTTGTTGCGTAACCGACACCAATATTGTCAATGGCGCTGTTTATTGCGGCTTTATTTGTACTTGTTGTAAAGCCAATCAGTTGTTCCGGCGCGCTGGAAAATTTATATACAGAAATTTCCTGCTGATCTGTCATGTTATCTACAAATCCTTTAGCGGCATCTTTTAATAATTGCAGGTTATTAGGATTCTCCGGGTCTTGAGTTATACTTGTGCTGTTATCAAGCAGCAAAACAACTTTCTGCTTGTACTTGTTTTCTTCCCTTTTGGTGATAGTTAAATTCGATTCAGAATATGAGATTATTTTATCATTCTCGTAGACAGAAAAATCATCGACAGTTAAATCAGTGATTCCCTTTCCATCCATATCGAGAACTTGAAAAAGAAGTTCAACATCACTCGGAGGAGTTGTTGTTAAACTATGTTTTTCAAGAACGAATCCAGGTTCCGTTGAATGCTGACTTTTTGTTGAAAATCTCCAAACAGGTCCAACGATTGAAGAACCATTGCTCATGATAGCAACAACTTTCCAGTAATAAATTTTATCAGTACCAGAGACGTAAACAACTGCTTTAGTTTTTGATTTAACTTTTGCGGCAATGTTCACCGGAGGATTTACATCATCAAGATAAACATGAAATGAATCAGAACCGGCAAATACCCAGCTCAACGTCAATAAATTTTCCTGCTGCAGAGCGCCGTCAATAGGAAAGGGAGTATTCGGTTTATCTGTATCTTTTGGAACAACAGGATTATTTTTGTCAGTAAAACTGCATGCTGCAATTATTATAATTTCAACAAAAAATAAAATCCGCTTAATGTGTATCATCATATTTTGCACGCATAATTTTTTTTCTTATGTGCGTTTAATTTATCGAATTACAACGCAATATTAAAGAAAATTATTTGAATTGAACTTTAATAGAACGCGGATTACGCGGATAGAACGGATTTTCGCAGATTTCAATCAGTGCAAACTTGTACTCCGTAGCATGCGAAAGTGGATCCGTGCTACATTACAGTTGATCTTCAAGATGGCTGATTCGATTTTTAATTGAAGGGTGGCTATAAAAAAACCACTCAATTACCGGATGCGGCTCTTTATCGCCTAAATTTTGCTCAGTGAGTTTATTGAGAGTATTAATAAACGCGTCAGCATTATTTGTAATTTCAATGGCAAATTGATCTGCCTCGTATTCATATTTTCTCGAAATGATATTTGAGATAGGAGTTGTAATCAACCCTATAATCATTGCCCATAACGATAGAATTGGGAGCGCGGCAATAATTATAATGCTTTCGAATCCAAACCAATTAATCGAATTACTGTAGAGAGTTGCAATCAAATAAAAAGTTAAAAAACTGCTCACGGTTCCAATAGCTATGTTTTTAATAATGTGCTTCTTTTTAAAATGCCCCAACTCGTGCGCAATAACGGTTTCAATTTCTTCATGCGAATATTCGTTTAACAGCGTATCGCCGAGAATTATGCGCTTGGTTTTTCCTAAACCGGTAAATGCGGCATTCGCTTTTTTTGTGTTCTTGCTCATGTTAAATGCAAAAACGTTTTCTACCTTCATACCAACGAGGGTGCATAAATCTATTATTCTCAATCGAAGATCATCATTATCAATAGGGGATATTTTGTAAAAAATCGGCAGAATAAATATTGGGAGAATTTTTGCCAGCAAAACAGAAATGAAAAACATCGCAACGGCAAAAACTAGCCACCACATTTCTTTGAAAGTCAAAAGAACAAAATAGAACAATAATAAAATTGGAATTCCGATTACTCCTCCCACGAGAAGTCCTTTAAAATCTTCCCATAGCCATCTATAAATTGTTTGATTGGAAAGATTGTACTTATGCTCAAGATAATATTCCAAATAATATTTTAGAGGGAAAAATAGAATTGAAGAAAACAATCCCGCAGCAATCACAAAACCAATAAGCACGAGATAGTCATTTGAAAAATAACCGCGTAAAATATCTTCGAGCATTTGGCTATAGTTTAGTGTAACGAAAAGTAAAATTAGAATAAAAGAAACTATTCCCTTTGCAATACCGGCGACAAGTTTAATATTATTATATTTTTTTGCGTTTGGCATGATAGGTTTTTGGATTCGGGAACTAAATATTTCCGAAAGTTGATTTTGGAAGCCAGCCGACTTTACCATCGCTCAATTTAATTTTTGACCAATCATTCAGCTCATCATTAATCTCGAATTTTATTCCTTCGTGGATTACGAAAACATCATTGCTTTGTGTATCCGGCGATTGCTTTACTGTAACTTCCGTCTCAGTAAGAACGCCGTAGTTCGAGGAAGCCTCTCTGTTCAGACTAACAACCAAAAATGAAACTGAAATTACAAGAAAAATCAAATTCGATGAACCGAGATAAAACGAAATTTTTTGAACGAATCTTTTTCGGCTAATGTAGTAAAATAGAATTGATGAAAGGAGCAAAAGATAAAATGCAATCACAAGAACAGACCACATGAATATTCCAGTTGAGGCAAGCAAAGCGTCATACCATTCAACCAAAAAGAGCTTTGGAACGTTTTTAATTTTATCGACCGTTCTAACATTTGCAAGTTGAAGATTGTAATTCAAATCCTCATCATAAGGAGATAACTTTAATCCCTTTTCGTAATTCAGAATTGCAAAACCCAGCCTGCCGGTTCTATAATATGCGTTCCCTAAATTATAATACAATGCCGTACTCTCTATATCTTCAGCTAGTATTTGTTCATACTTCTGAATTGCGATTGAAAATTTATTCTGCCGAAAGTCTTCATTTGCTTCTTTCATTAAATCTTCAACTGAAGCATTAGAGATCGAAACAAAGCAAATGCTTATAAGAAATATTTCAAAAAGTTTTTTCTTCATAGTTACTTTTTTTTTACTACAATTGAATTTTCTAATCCAATAATTACTTTAACCGTTGATTCATAAAAATCCTTTGCGCTTTGCGCAGACTCGCCCTGAGGAGCAAACCGGATATATTCACATTTTTCAAGAATCTTGATTACATGATCATTCAAATCATCGTCAGCGCTGCTTTCACCAAGTGTGCTCTTTACGCGATCAACTGTAAAATCGGCTTTTGGGAGTGAAAGTTTATCCTCCAAATATCCAAACAGCGCCTGCGAAACAGAGTTATAAAATTCCGAAATTTTTTCCGCAACAAGATTTTTCTTCGCAATTTTCAATCTTTTTTGGGCTGCCTTCTCAGCTTTTTGATATCTGAGTAATTTAATATTGCCGCTTAATTTATCGCGACTTCTTTTTACTGAGATAACTGCTACAAAAGCTATAAATGGCAGTATCAGCGAAATCCAAAACCAAGATTTTATTTCTGAAGTACTTTCCTTTTTACTGAGATTAAATCCGGATGTTTTTATGAATCTAATATCTTCACTTAGAAGTTTAATATCCTCCTTAGAAAAACCGCTCGCAGACGACTCAAAACTTTCAGCGCCTTTCTTCACGTCAATGTTGAAGGGTGGAGATTTAACAGTATGATAGCGGTTTGTTTGCGGATTGAAATAAGAAAATTCAATTGGTTCGATGACTTTGGTTCCTGAAATTCTTGGGACGATTAAGAACTCGGCTTTCTTGCTTCCGCTCACAACTCCGCTTCTATTAATAACTTCGGAAGTCTTCGGCTCATACTGTTCAAAACCAATGGGCAGTTTAAATTCCGGCAAGTCCAAAAGTTTCACATTGCCCTTACCCTGCAAATTCATTTTAAGAGTAATGGTTTCATTCGTTTGAACACTCTGTTTATCAATCGCAGCGTCAAACGTGAATTGCCCTACGGCTCCATTGAATGATTCCGGCTTTCCGGTTTGAGGAAGTTCGTTTACATTTATTGTGAGTCTGTTCGATACTGTTTGATGCTCAATTGTTTCTCTTCTTCCAAAAAACGAATCGTTGAAAAAACTATCGAACATATCCCGGTTTTGAGCATTCCTTTTCACGATAACGGGAACAGTCAATTCGAATGGAGTAATTTCCAGCTTTCCGGCTTTTGTTGGGAACAATGCAACTTTTTTTATCAGCGCAGCGCGGTACCGTTCGCCGTTGTACATTTCAATTCCAAACTGAACGTTTCCGGTTTCTAATTCCTCCGACCAAAATCCTTGATATGTAGGCAGCTTAGAAATTTTCGGGGAGGATATTTCTGCCTTAGTGTAAAGTTTATAAGTAACAGTTACCTGCTCACCTTTTAAAACATTGCGGCGGTCTGCTTCCGCAACAATGAAAACATTTTTATTAAGTTCTTCTGAAGAAATTCCCTGATCCTGCTGTGCTGCTTGCTGCGGGGCGTTCCCTTTTACTACGGTAATTTTCAACGGATCAGTTTCGAATCTCCTTCCTCCCAATTCAACCGATGCTTTATCAATTGTGAATGTGCCTTCCTGCTCAGGATAAAGGATATAAGAATATGTGATGGAACTTGATACGCTTCCGTTAATAATCTGCATACTTGTTGATTGATTTGGTCCGCTAAGAATTTTGAATCCACGGAACGAAGGCTGAATAAAATTTCTTATCTGACTTTGATCCGTTCCCTTAAATTCGAAAAAGACCTGAAACCTCTGCCCTTGCCCAACGGTTGTTCTTTCCGCTGACGCCGTAAAGGATTGCGCGTAGGCATTGAATACCGTCAACATGAGTAAGGGGAATAAATATTTTAAATTTTTTACAGACATTCTTTAACTAATTATTGAAATGAAATTGCACGTGAAATCTACCAATCTTTTTCTTTCTTTTTAACTTTGGCTTCTCTTTTTCTAAGTTCTTTTTGTAGATCAGCTTCGTTATTTTTTAATGCTTCTAAAATTCGCTTAGCCTCTTCCTGAGAAATTTCCTGCTTTTGTTTCTGCTGTTGCTGTTCTTTTTGCTCTTGCGGCTGATCCTGCTGTTGATTTTGCTGCTGATCCTGTTGCTGTTTCTGTTCGTTTTTATCTTCGTTCTCTTTCTTATCTTGATTCTGTTCCTGCTTCTGCTGCTGATTTTTCATCATGTTCAGAGCGTATGACAAATTATACTTTGTTTCCAAATCATCAGGATCAAGTTTTAACGAGCCTTTATAAGCCTCAACACTTTCTTTTAATTTCTGAGACTTCAACAAAGAGTTGCCGATATTATGCAGAGCTTTCGATTTTTGGTAATCATCTTTCGTGAGCATGTAAGCATTTTTATAAGCTTCAAGAGATTCCTCGTATCTTTCTTGTTTATAAAGCGCATCGCCAAGATTGAAATGCCCCTCGAAAGATTCAAAATCTTTTTCAATACTTTTCTTGAAGTTTACTTCTGCGTCTGAGTACTTCTCCTTTTCGTAAAGATCAACTCCGCTGTTATTTAAACTCCGCACACTCTGAGCCTTTAAAATCTGCGGAATTAAACCTAGTAGAAATACAAATAAGAAAATTTTTATACTATGATTTTTCATTGAACTTAAACATCAATTTTGATTTATTGGTTGAAATAAAAATTTCTGCAATCAGTAAAAGTATTGCCGGAAAAAGCAGATAATAATAACGGTCTTCGTAATCGGTAATTCTCGTTGCGCCAAATTCTGTTTGATCAAGTTTTGCCAAGTCGTTATAGATCAGCTCGAGTTCGTCTTCTGTGTTGGAAGCGCGGTAATACTGCCCGTTGCCTCTTTCGGCAATTTCCTTAAGAGTTGCTTCATTGAGCTTTGTTAATACTACTTGATCTCTTCTATCTTTTTTGTACCCAATTTGAACGCCGGCTTTGTTGTAAACGGGAATTGGAACTCCGCTTGGCGAACCTAATCCGATTGTATACAAATTAATCCCTTTTGAAACTGCCTCATTAACTATTTCCTGCAAATCTCCTTCGTGATCCTCGCCGTCGGTTATTATTATTACAGCTTTCTTTGTTTCCTCTTCGGCTTTAAATGAATTCATTGCCAATTGAATTGCCAGCCCTATAGCTGTACCTGGTTGAGGAACAGAAGTTACGTCAACAGCGTTCAAAAACAAATTAGCCGCAGCATAGTCCGTAGTCAAAGGAATTTGAACGTAAGCTTCCCCGGAAAAAACCACGAGACCAAGTCTATCTCCCTGAAGCCTTTGAATCAATTTTGCAATTTGATGTTTTGCTTTTTCCAAGCGGCTGGGTTTGATATCTTCGGCAGTCATGCTAAGCGAAACATCCAGCAAAATATAAACATCAATTCCCACTTGCTTAACTTCTTCAATTTTTGAACCGACCTGAGGATTTGCCAATGCAACAATTAATAGAATAAATATAAGCACAGTTAAAACAAACTTTACAGTTCCTTTTGCCGGACTTTTTTTAGGGAATAAAACTCTGTGCAATTTTTCCGAAGCAAACTGCTTAAGAAGTTTTTTATTAATTTTCTGAGTAATCCAGTAGAAAAATATAATTACCGGAATTAAATAAAGTGCGTACAAATATTCGCTATGTGCAAATCTTAACATAAACTTCCATTAGGGTAATTTTCTTAAATAAGTTCTGCTTAATCCAAATTCAACAATTAAAAATAAAAGCCCGAAACTAAGCCAGCCGTAAAACAATTCTTTAGCGTTTCTATAAGATGTAATCTCAACTCGTGTCTTTTCAAGTTTATCAATCTCACCATAAATTTCTTGCAATTTTCTATTATTTGTCGCGCGGAAATATTGACCATCCGTAATCTGCGCAATCTGTTTTAGAATAGCCTCGTCAATTTCAACCGGCATTGTTTGATATCTTTTGCCGAAAGGAGTTTGCACCGGATAAGGCGCTTCGCCAATAGTTCCAACACCGACGGTATAAATTCTTATTCCAAAAGTTTGCGCAATCTGGGCGGCTGTTATCGGATCAATCTCCCCGCTGTTGTTAACTCCATCCGTTAGTAGAATAATAATTTTACTTTTTGCCTCGCTGTCTTTCAATCTGTTAACGCCGTTAGCAATTGCGGTTCCAATTGCTGTTCCGTCAGCTATCATACCGCTTCTAATTTCTTTAAGCAATCCTCGCAAGACTGAATAGTCTATCGTTAACGGGCACTGCGTGAAACTTTCTCTCGCAAAAACGACCAACCCAATTTTGTCGCTGGTTCTACCCGCAATAAATTCATCGATAACAAATTTTGCTGCTTCCAGTCTATTTGGTTTAAAATCTTCGGCGAGCATACTTCCGGAAATATCCAGAAGCATTGCAACGTCAATTCCTTCCGTATAAACATTTTCGCCGGTTGAAAATGACTGCGGTCTTGAGAGTGCAACGATTAAAAGAGATAAAGCAATCATTTTCAAAATAAATGGAAGATGCGTCAGCCTCTCCTTTATTGTCGGTTTAAATCCACTGAATAAATCTAGACTTGAAAACGTAAAATCCGGTGAATGTTTTAGATACTTTTTCCAATACCAAAATGCAATCAAAGGAACGATTGCTAAAAAGTACAAAACGAATGAATACTTAAATGTGATCCCCTCAAGCATTTGCAACCTCTTCAAGGATTTCTTCGTCGGTTCCACGTTTTGTTTTGTTCACAATCTCAAAAGCTTGTTTCAGCATAGTTTCATTTAAAGACGCCAGAGGTTTGAATTTTGCGAATTTTACTAAATCGGCATTGCTTAAAAATTCTTCCGTAACAATTGATATCTCATCCGATTCGGCATTGTATTTCAAATTGACAAGAACTTCCGCCGAAGTCATCTCAAGCGCTAATATTTTGAATCTGTCTTCAAAATAGCGGCGTACAATTTCTGTAACTTCAGTATGGAATTCTTTGATTAATCCCTGCTGCCATAATTTTTTTTCTTCCAGTTTGTAAAGATTTTCCAAAGCAATTTTATGAGGCGGAAGTTTTATAATAATTTTTTTACTCCCTACAACTTCCTTTTTGAAATACTTCTTATAAATCCAATAACCGATTAGAAGCAAAATAATTATTCCAATGGTTATGAGTATAATCAGCAGCCAATTTAGTTGAATGTACAATGGCGCTTTAACGTCCATAATATCAGCTTCGGAATCAACTTCGATTGTCTTAACAGTGATCGTTACCGGATTTACTTTCTGATAAAAAACTTCATTTGAGCCTTTAACTACAGAAGCAATTAGAAATGGGGGAATTGTGATTTCTGCGGAATCGTATCCCGCGAAAACAAAAGAAAATTTTTCAAATATTTTACCGTTGGATTCCTGTCTCTGAGGCGTTAATTCTTTAATAAATTCAAGGCTATTAACGGAATCCTTAATCGAAGGAATTGTAACCTGCAGCGAATTATCGTATCTCAATTCTAAAGTGTAAGTTATGTAATCACCAACCATATATTCGGAACTGTCCGTATCGGCGAATGCCTCAAAACTTTGCGCCGAAACCGCAACAGCTAACGTAATGGATATGATGAATATCTTTAGTAAAATCTTCACAATCTTTTTTCCCGGAGTTTGAAGAAATCAACAAGGGGTCTTACATACGATTGACCGATATCAATTTCTATTGCATCCAATCTGCTCTTAATAAATAGCTGTTTTCTAGCTTGAGAAATTCTTGTAAGTTTATCGCTGAACCATGATTGAAATTTTTTACTGCTCGTGTCAATGTGACGGATGTAACCTGTTTCTGCATCTTTAAATTTTACTAATCCGCTATTTGGGATTTCCTTTTCTCTCGGATCGTTTAAGACAACTCCAATCAGGTCATGCTTTTTCCCAACTATGTTCAAAATCTTTTCATAACCTTCATCAATAAAATCCGAAATTAAAAACGCAATACTTTTTTTCTTTATTGCATGGTTGAAATATTCCAGCGCATTTCTTAAATCTGTTTTATTGCCCGCCGGTTCAAAGGATAGCACTTCTCTGATAATTCTAAGAACGTGGCTGCGTCCTTTTCGCGGAGGCACAAATTTTTCAATTCTATCCGTGAATAAAACTAAACCAACTTTA
Organism: Bacteroidota bacterium; assembly: GCA_018829545.1. Taxonomy (GTDB): domain Bacteria; phylum Bacteroidota; class Ignavibacteria; order Ignavibacteriales; family Melioribacteraceae; genus JAHJTX01. Next base: position 13,102 of record JAHJTX010000332.1, read on the forward strand.
TCATTATTTTTTAATGCCGAAAATGCTAAAATCGCAGATAGCTCAGCGGCTATTTGCTGTTTTGTCTTTTCAACGCTGCCAAACACTAGCGAACCGCTCAAATCAACGAGCAGCATTACGGTTAGTTCTCTTTCTTCTTCAAAAATCTTTACAAATGGATGCGCCATTCTGGCTGTAACATTCCAGTCAATCGAACGGATATCATCGCCGACCTGGTATTCCCGAACTTCAGAAAATTCCATTCCTCTTCCTTTAAAAACGGAATGGTACTCGCCGGAGAAAATATCGTTCACAACGCCGCGCGTTTTTATTTCAATCTGCCTGACTTGTTTTAATAACTCTTTTGTTAGCATAAAATCAATTCATCTCAAAAGATTTTTAAGGAACTTCTACACTGTTAAGGATTCTTTGAATAATATCTTCCGAAGTTATGTCTTCAGCTTCGGCTTCGTAAGTTACCGCAATTCTGTGTCGCAATACATCAAGACAAATGCTTCTTACGTCTTCCGGAATTACATATCCTCTGCGCTTAATAAATGCCATTGCGCGTGCGCCTAAAGCTAAATTTATTGTAGCACGCGGCGAACCGCCGTAGTTAATTAATTCTGTTAAATCCGATAATCCGAATTCGGCAGGTTTTCTTGTGGCAAATACAATATCAAGAATATACTTTTCAATTTTCTCGTCAACGTAAATATCATGTATAAGTTTTCTTGCGTTTAAAATGTTCTTTGGCGAAACAACCGCTTTAATATCCGGAATAGCACCGCCGACATTCAGTTTCATTATTTGCTGTTCTTCGCTGCGAGAAGGATACGTAATTTTAATTTTCAACATAAATCTATCCACTTGCGCTTCGGGCAGCGGGTATGTTCCTTCCTGTTCAATAGGATTTTGAGTTGCAAGCACAAGAAATGGTTCATCAAGTTTATAAGTATCATGACCAATTGTAACCTGTCTTTCCTGCATCGCTTCCAACAGCGCGCTTTGAACTTTTGCAGGGGCGCGGTTTATTTCATCCGCCAAAATAAAATTTGCGAAGATGGGTCCTTTTTTAATCGAAAAATTTCCGTCCTTTTGATTATAAACCATTGTTCCTAAAAGATCTGCAGGAAGTAAGTCGGGCGTAAATTGAATCCTTTGGAATTTTGCCTCCATCGATGAAGCTAAAGATTTGATGGCTAGAGTTTTTGCTAACCCCGGAACGCCTTCAAGTAAAACGTGCCCATTTGCCAAAAGACCAATGATCAATCTTTCCACCATTTCTTTCTGTCCGACAATAGCTTTGCCTATTTCACTAAATAGAACATCAATGAATTCACTCTCTTTCTTAATTTTTTCGTTGAGTTCTGTAATTTCCACTTATGCCTCTATTTTATTAATTATTCGTTTTTTAATCGGTTTTAACACAGCTAAAACTAAAAAGTTTCGCAGTAAGCTTTAAAAAGTTGCAACAAATTTTTCTTCAAAGAAATTATTAAGGGTCCAAATATAAATAAAATGATATGTGGTATGAACTAATGCTTTAATTTATTTTCAAATTTTCTAATAAGTATGTTGATTATCTGTGTTAATAATCCACTTACGCAATAATATTTGTAAATGTTACTCTTATCGCTGTTGTAGAGCGAACAGCCTGTTCGCTTTACA
>JAHJTX010000333.1 GCA_018829545.1 Bacteroidota bacterium
CTATCTCGAAAGCGAAAAGTTATACACTCCGAATTTAATTGAATTGTTCACTCATCCGTTTATGGAGAATTCAACAATAATATATTCGCTGCATAGAAAAAATAGAAACTATCCCGGACTGACAATTATTAAAGATAAAACCGGGAAATTCTTACGAAATGCCGACAGCACTATTTTTTCAGTTCCACAGCTTGCGTTATCGATTTCTAACTTACCGGGGTTCATGAACCAGGGCAACACACCACAAGGAATTTTTTCTATCGTCGGATTCTACGTCTCGCCGACGGAATCTATTGGGCCTTCTCCAATTGTTCTAACCCGCATTCCTTTTGAAGTAAGTACAGAGATTTTCTATCATTCAAAGCAGAAAACAACCAATTGGAGATTTGAAGATTATATAAATCTTTTACCGGAAAGCTGGAAAAATTATGCCCCAATTCATGAAGCTTTTTATGCAGGAAAAAACGGAAGACGTAAAATTGTTATGCACGGCAGCACAGATGAAATAGCATTTTTTACAGAAAAACCTTTCTATCCATTAACGCCAACTCACGGATGTATTTCTGCAAAAGAAATTTGGGATCCGAAAACCGGAAAATTAATTGAAAGCGATCAATCCAAATTAATGAATGCATTTTTTTCGACTAATAACTTAAAAGGTTTTTTAGTAGTAGTTGATATTGATGACTCGCAGCGATCAGTGCAGATTGAAGATGTACTTAATTTTATTCAAGAAGCTGAAAATAAGATTACCGAATAACGGACGGCTAATGATTATTGATCTCATGCGGGTTTGAATTTGTAAAGCGAACAGCCTGTTCACTCTACAGATAAATCTTTATTAACAGTGTTTGTAAATTTTTAACGAAGATATAATAATACAATTATGGAAACATGAAAGAGATGCCATCCCTTCAAGGAATGGTATCTCTAAAATTTAATAAGTAATTTGCAAGAAAATTGTAAGGGTTCTAAAATATTATGAGTACAAAAGATGAAGTGCTTAGCCAATTACAGCAAGTAAAACCAGTGCTTGTTTCTGAGTATGGTTTGAAACGCATAGGCATTTTTGGTTCTTTTGCTCGAAACGAACAGAACAATGATAGTGACATTGACATCATAATTGAAATTTCCGAACCAAATTTTAGCAGTTTTGCGGGAACACTAATTCTTCTTGAAAATGTTTTTGGCAAAAAGGTGGGCTTAATTAGAAAACACAGCAAGATGCGAAAATCGTTGGTTGATAGAATTGAGAAGGAAGTCATTTATGTCTAAAGAAATCATAATGGAAAAGCTCGATTTAATCCTTGAATCAATTACTATCATCCATGAAAGAATGGATACCATAAATTCAGCCGATGAATTCGTCTCCTCTCCGTTTGGAATAATGCTTCTGGATTCTATTGCTATACGGTTACAAATTATCGGGGAACAGACCAAAGGCATAGATAAACTCGATAAACGCTTGCTGCCAAAATTCCCAAGCATTGAATGGAATAAAATAATGAGGTTGAGAGATTTACTATGAAGACATTGATTACGAAATTGTATTTCAAGTATGCAAAAAGGAATTACCAAGATTGAAAACTGAACTGCAAAAAATTAAAATGGAAAGTCAAGAACTAGAATAAAGCTTCATTATTGCAATGAACAAAACAGTATTTTATCTCCTTTTTATAAGGAAACGTTTAGCTTTAATTAAAAAGATTATGAAAGCCAAAGGCTCTTCTATAAGTTGTTGTTAACCCATGACTTAAGTCGTAGGTTAGCTAAACTCATTTGTGATTCTTTTAACCGTTTTAACGGTTTATTTGCTTTTGGGAGTAGACTCATGTATTAAAATTAGTTGGCTCACAAAGGAATCAAACGGCTCATAATTGGCTAAAAGCAAAAACATATTGGAGAAAGATGGTAATGAAGTTGGTATTACCTTTCCATTACCCAATAGATTAATTACGTGAAGACACGATTATTCAAGTGAAAAATTTAACTGACAATCAATAGCTTTCATCTCTGCCCAAAATCGTGACTAATGAAGGAAAACATCCTGAATGGTTTTGTGGAAAAATGGAAGATCAGTAATTGGTTATTTTTCGAGAGTTCTGAAGGCAGAAATGAAATGGGGAGAGAATTCGGATAATCATTTCATTTATCATCGCAAATATGAATCCACTCTGAAAAGTCATATTGTTATTAACCCCACGTTTTAACGTGGGGATAACAAGCTAAAAACAAACTTTCCCAAACGGGTTTTAACCCGTTTGGGGTTTTTCGGAGTGGACTCAAATATGATGATAAAGAAAAATAAATTGATCACTTTATTTAAATTTCATTTCATGCAGAAGAGTGAAATTTTAATACTTCAGTGATGACAAATATTCCGCAAACAATCTGCGGTACAAATCCCACCCTGTACCTTGTTTATGCACTTTTAACCAATGCCTTACACCCTTCTCGTTCAGCAGAGAAGACATCTCCAAATTTTCTTTGAAATTATAATCTTGAGCGTGGGTTCCAAGCACAATATGAATATCTTGAATATTTTGACTGAACCACTCTTCGGTTAAACCCGGCAGATAATCGGGAGGGTTATTAAAGTAGCAATTATCATCATAGTGACCAATTAAATACTTTTTGATATTATAGTTAGCAAGTATGCAAAAAAGATGCGAAACATATTCCGGATGACGAAATGTTAAATTGAACGCATTGTAGCCGCCTAACCCGCAGCCGGCAAGTATAACTCGCTCTGAATTGCACTCGTTCTGTGCAAACTCAATAACGTCTTTAATAATCAACTTTTCGTAAACCACGTGTTTCTTCACTCGCTCATCTGGCGGAATATTATTATTGCACCAGCTTTGGTCGTCAATGCTATCGGGACAGTAAATTTTGATTTTACTCCTATCCAACAACAGTTTCACGGAATCAATCATTCCGCTGTCCTTTGCCTCAAAGAATCTTCCTCTTTCGGTGGGGAATAAAATGACAGGTATTCCGGATGTGCCGAAAACGAGCATCTCGAATTCTGATCTCAAATAAGGGGTAAACCAGTTATGATAAAGTTCGTTCATCTATCCTGACCAATCGCTGTTATTGGGATGATATTATAGTCAAATTCAAATGTGAATGTCAACAAATCAATTAGAAAATAGATGCATCAGTTCCTAAATAACTCATCAATTGCCTTATTAACCGCTTCCTCAATTGTTATTTTTTCTCCATACTTTCGCACTCGTGAAATCAGTTCTGCATTGTTCACTTCTTTCTTAGTTTTTGGATCGAAAAAATTCATTGAAGTGAATTCTATACCATGTTTTCTGATTTCCGAAATAATTTGCTCCCTGTTAAACATATAACTCCTGCCCCGAATAAAAAAAATTTGACTCAAATTAGCCGTGCCATGGCTATTAAAACTTGTGCGGAAGGGGAGGGATTCGAACCCTCGGACCCCAGAAAAGGTCAACGGTTTTCGAGACCGCCACATTCAACCACTCTGCCACCCTTCCGAAAAAAAACTTTGCAAATATATAGAATTGAATGGTAGTATTAAATTGAATAACGGATAAAATAACTTATTTCTGTTCCCTATCGAAATTATTTCTCAAAAGTTTTTAAATAAAAAGTTAATTGATATATTTGCGCTTCTATTTCGGAGAGGTGCAGGAGTGGCTGATCTGGCTCGCCTGGAAAGCGGGTATACCTTCACCGGTATCGTGGGTTCGAATCCCACTCTCTCCGCTCTACTTCGCCAAGGCTTCGTAGAGCTAGCTCGCAATACCTTTTAATGATTATTTTTAACCAATCATGCTTGTCACATTGATTTTGATTATTTTCTTAAATTATCTCATTGAAATTACAATCCACAGAGGATAGAATGTATTACGTATATTTTCTTAAAAGCTTATCGCACAATTTTAGATACGTCGGTTATACTTCCAATTTGGCATCACGTTTATCCGATCATAATGATGGAAATACTGTTTCCACCAAGCCCTATGCACCTTTTGAGATTGACGCTTTCATCGCTGTTAAAACCAAGCAGACTGCCCAAAATTTAGAGAAATATTTTAAAACCGGCTCCGGAATTGCATTTGCAAGGAAACGGTTATTAACAACCTACGAAGCTTTAGCGTAGTAGGTCGCAATACCTTTTAATGATTATTTAATATAGTAGTTTTGGTTGTAATTATAGTCTCTAACAAAAAGCAAAAATCACCTAAAGTAAGTCTCAATATCTTCAATCTTCATTGGTTTAGAAATGATTTTCATGTCTTTATCGACTAGAATCATCGTGGGAGTTGCATAAATATAATAATCATCTGCGGATTTACCATCCCAGCCTTTTTCATCATTAACATTAATCCATTTAAGATTATTTTCCTTAATAAAATTTATCCACTCTTCCCTTTTACTATCTAAAGAAACGGCAAACACCTCAACTTCTTTTTTCTTCTGATAATCATAAAGTTTTGCAATTTGAGGCAGAAGTTCTTGACAATGGGGACACCAGGCTGCATAGAAGACAATTAATGTTTTAATTGCCGTAATCGAAGAAAGCGATATACTCTTTCCGTTAATATCCGGCAATGTAATCTGCGGAGCAATCAATTCCTTTGTTAAAAGTTTTGCTTGCTCGATTCTTTTTTTTACCGAACTCTCAATTTCTTCATTCAGGCAGAGGTCATCTTCGATAACATATTTATTTAAAATGTAGTCTATAATCTCATCGAAACCGAATTTTTTAAAGCCGTCAATAAGATATTCAGTAATATGCTGATAGACCAACCGGTTAACTTTTGCTTTAGTCAATAGAGTATCAACTGCTTTCACAAACTCTTTTTCGAGGTGTTCTTTTGGGAGATTAGGATTGCGGTAATACATTAAGTATTCAATCGATTTGTTTGTGAAGCAGTCGGAGTAAATTAGTCCGGCATCGTTAAAATCAACGTTATCGAGTGAGTGTTCTTTTAACCAGGTCAACTGTTTGTCCGATGTCAAATTGGGATCAATAACTGGCAGTTGAGCAGATTGAAAATATCTTGCAATGAATGAATTTGCATTCCTCTGCGATTCATTATTTACAAAACTCGAATATTCTTTCTGTAATTGCACCAGTCTGTTCTTGGTAGTTTGATAATACTCATCATTGTTTGGATAGCGGGCTAAAACTAGCTGCAGCACTTCACTTTTGGTTTTGTATTGCTTATTCAGTTTTAGAAAAGAGTAAAATAATTTATTACTTTTCGATTCAATTACTTTCAGGCGATCGAAAATATTATTTGCGTCAGTTTCTAAAATTACTTCTTCGTTGTCATAAATAAAATCAACTCGCTTGTCATTATTCAGACTAAGACGGTAGAATCCAGTACTCAACTTATGCGATACCGGAATCTGAAATATCTCCTTCGCCCCTTTGTATACTGTATCAATGATGAATGACTTTTCTCCCTCAAGCGAATAGAGCACTGCTTTATCTACTTCACTATTTTTAATATGGATAGTAATTTGTTGTGGGAGAACAACAGTTAAATTTGTTAAAGCGATAAGAAATAAGAAATGTTTTTTCATCTAGTTAATTTTTTCTAATGCGGAAATCTTTTTGCTGATTATTCCGTTTACTTCTTCAACGAATATTTTCATTTTTTCAAAATATTCAATTACTTCAGTTTTGGTTATAGTAACATAGTCGCTGTAGTCAGCCGCCGAACGTTTTTGAAAAGACTTATTTAAAATTTCTCCGACTTCGATACTAATTATTTTGCTGCGAATATAATTTTTGTTGAAATATACGATTTGTTGTTTATGCTTTGAAGATGAGAAATCGTCAAAAAGCAAAAGGGCGCTTACGATATAGAAACCGGCATAGTATATTCTGTTCATAGCGATAAATAAAAGATTATTCTCTATCAAAATGCTAATTTCATTTAATGTTTCGAACGTCCTTCCCTTTCGATAATTAATCAGATCAATTTTTTCTGTCATTTTCATAGAGCAATTCCCTGAAATATAGCATTGTTTAGATACGGGATATAGTTATACTTTGAAAATTTATCGGCAGAATATATATGCCCATCAAACACAATATCATGCTCGATACCGTAGCGAATAATTTCACTTTGCATTTTCTCTTCTAATTGCCAATCCACCTCTTCTTTCGTAATAATCAGAATGTCAAAATCGGTGTTTATTATGTTTTTAGTTATTCTTGAACCGTAACAGAAAATTGTTTCTACGATGTTATTGAATTTAGTATTCAATAATATTTTTAAATCAATTATAAGCTCTTTATCTTTTTTATTTATCATTTTGTTTCCTACTATAACTCAAAGTCTTTTTAAAGCTAAAACTATATTAATTTATTGTCAAGTGAAGAAGGAGCGGCAATACGATGATGATTCATGTCCACGGTTGTTATTCCGGATTAAGATTAGTCCGACATTTTTTATAACTCGATGCGGGAGATAAATTGAATAATTGTTGATACGATGGTGAATCACAATTATACGATTGTCTGAACATGGTTTGGCGCTTGCAAGGCTATTGTCATTCTAGATTTGCGTTATTCCTATTGCATCTGCAATCTTAATTCTTGATCTGCATTCTGGCAGTAAACCTAAATTCTTGATTTTATTTCTGATTTATGCAGCGCTCGATCCTATATCTTGATATGAAAATTCCGATAATCCCGCATTAGTCCTCGCATGTTCCACAGTCATACTCACAAGGTTTCCTTTTTCATCTAAGCCGATATAAATATTTTCACTAACTCTTTTGTTTCATGTATTTTCTGATTTTTGAATTCAAAGTGAGCGGTATCTATATCCGGAAATTATTTTACTTTCATTTTATCTCTACAACGACACTTAAAAAAACCGTTGAAACGGTTACTTATAAAGTTCGTTTTCTCATTAACACCGGGATTAATCCCAGTGTTAACAATAATAATACATCTAATCAGCCGTTTCAACGGCTTATATTGGCTATATGGCGTTGTAGGGTTATTTCCTCCTTGAATGATCGATTAAAAAATTAATATTCTTTTATGAGTCTACTCCAAAAAGCAAATAAACCGTTAAAACGGTTAAAAGGATCACAACTGAGTCAAAATTAACCCACGACTTAAATCGTGGATTAATAACAACTTAAAGAATTTGCGAACCGTTTCAACGGTTTAATATTTTCTCTCAAAATTGAATAAATAGCCTTTTTGCAGTGGACTCATTTATTAATACCTCAAAAGGAATAGCAAGTTTTGCGTGTAGAACTCTGATCATCTTTAACGAACGCTTTCTTTTCTTTGAAAAGATTTCGGAGACTCTACTTTTATATCCGAGTATTGAAGCTAAGTCCTTTTGTTTCAATCCCATCTGTTGCATCCGAAATTTAATTGCCTCTAACGGATCGGGAGTATCGATAGGAAAGTTTTCTTCTTCATAATTCTCGATTAATAGCGCCAGAAATTCTGCTTCATCACCTTTAACTGTTCCGGGTTTAGAATCGAAAAGCTCATCAAATTTATCTAACGCTATTTTATATTCGTATTCGGTTTTTAAGATTTTATATTTCATTTAATTCCTCATATTTTGTTATTGTCAATTTTATCGTATTCCGAATGCGTACAAATAAATCTTATAAATACCCAACGAAATTCAAAATTTAATTTCACAATCAGTCTGTATTTGTTTCCACAGACATTAAATACCGTTGTTATCAAAATCAAGCACCATATATTCGGGGGATGGTTTGTTGAGGGAAGGATATTTATTAAGCACGGTAATTTTCCGTAGTTCCCAGCCGTTGTACATTTTATTTGCGTCTACAGTAATTTGTCCGGAAGTGATTTTCATTTTATTGAACTTCATAATGTTTACGATCTTATCGCGGAGAAACGGTTCGTTCGGGAACATTCTTACAACTGCTAACGGATCTCTTTTTTCAAACAGTGAAATGAGTTTTTCCGTCTCACTGCTTATTTGCTCAATAACGGTGCAACTAGCTCTGTTCATTAATGAAATCTGACGCGTACCTTTGAATATAATGGGTTTAATATCTCTACCTATTTACTGTTTTTAACACTACTTGCATAGTTCTTATTTGTCGTCTCACTAACGCGCGTATTATCCTCGTATATTTTCAAACTGACTTGTTTGGTGTTTTTGAATGAAGGCTTATTAACGATTCTCCAAAGTTCGTTAACAGCGGCGATTTCATTTCTGCTTTCATAGTAGCTGTCTTTTATACTGACGTCAAGTTTATCAAACCGCCTGCTTCCACCTACTAATGCGAAAAGAGCTTCACCATCTACTACTTGCACATTTACTTGATTCAGTCCATCCCAAAAACTGAAATCAAGCTGGTTTGCCTGTTTACCGAACACTTTAACAGAGAAGAGAAGCTCGCGTTCGTTGTTGCTTAGGCGGGTATCTTTTTGTAAAGAAAATTTTGTGTTGGATATAATTGCGTTAATTCGGTTTGGTATTTCGGTGGTAAGGTTGATATCGTTAAAAACTATGTTCTGGAATGGAATGTATTAGCAGTAATGCAAAGTAGTAACTTTTGAGAGCGCCGGCAAAGTTTTGATCTTTCTCAAAGTCGAGGGCATTGCCGTAGATATTTTCAATCAGTTTTTTCCGCTCGTTAAAAATTTCTTGCACTTCGCTCTTTGGGATGTAGAGAAATACTTCAACACTGCCGCCGGATGAATTGCGTATTGCTTGTACATTTTTAAGCGTTGTCGATGAGAATGTTTTAAGAATATCTTGCACCGCCTCTTGCAAGTCTGTGTTTGTTTCTTGAAAACTCCGTTCATAAGAAGAGGAGACGGTTACCGCAATTTGTTTGGTGAGCCGGGCAAGCGCAGCGTCTTCCGCTTCCTTTTTATTTTCAGAGGATGATTCTCCCCAGTAATACTCTGAGGAATGTTTAATCGCTTCTTTGTTCTCTGTTTACGCGTGCAAGGTTACAATTGTTAATGTTGTTAGTAAAAAGAGTAAATATGTTTTCATGGTTGCCTATATTTTTTACTTCTCAAGTGGTCAATTTTCAGGCGGAAAAGTGGTCAGTTTTCAAGTGGAAAAAACAACAGAAGGACTGTCGTACAGAATCGTTCCCTCGGCGTTGAGCAACACAATGCCGTCGGTACTGTTTTCGATCAGCGCGCGGAAGCGTTTCTCGTTATCGCGCAACTTGTTCCTCTGCACGTTTGCGCTCGGTGATATCTTGAATAATTGTACGAATGCCTATTATGTTATCCGTTGCATCGCGAAGAATTATTTCTTCTACACTAAAAATATCGCCAAGTATATATACATTGTACGTGTTTGTCTATTTTGTAATTCGTTTCCATCGTCATTACTACCTCACTATAAAAATTAAAAAAAATGAAAGAGGAAATAGTTCTTGTATTTGTGAAAGGTTTATCTTCCATACTCTTTCCATCCGATCTAGAATTGGAACCAAAGCGTCACTTTTCAGAATATGAAGCAATCAAGGGCGATTGGGAAAAAGTAGGAAAATACTTGGTATTTGCTTCCGGCTCAGTTTCTGATAATAAGGAACAGGAAAATCTCAAATCAGAACAGGAAGAACTCGCTCACTCGTAATAATACTCAAAAGGTACAAATTCAAGCTAGCTCATTCTCGGGGCCACTCCCCCCTCCCGAACTACTAGCTAAATACAAAGATATTACTCCCGATTTGGTGAACCGAATAATAGCAATGGCAGAAAGCGAGCAAAACCACCGGCACGCAGTTGAAGTGCGTGGTCAGAAATTGGTTTTTGGGATATTCACGCTTGGGAAAATACTTGGATTCGGTATAGCAGTCTTTGCAGTTGCGTGTGGAACATTCTTGATCTATGTTGATAAAGAGATTTCTGGGTTCGGTGTTTTGGGCAGCGCAGTAGCCTCGATATTAGCAGCTTATTTTTACACCAGAAAAATTGAGAAAGAGGAGGATGTGCCAGACGTTAGTTCAAAATAAATTCTGTTATTAATTATGGCTGTGTCTTGAAAGGTATATACACTTAAAAAAAACAGCCTTCATTTCTATCTCAGTTATTACGCCAAATTAGAGCGCGATTCTTCCCAGTTAAGAAAATCAGTTGGATATGAGGTGAACTAAAATTATTGCCTACATAAAAAAGAATGGTGTAAATATTAACCAAATTTTAAAACTAAAAAGCCCGAAAATTCGGGCTTTTTTGTGGGAGTTATAGGAGTTGAACCTATGACCCCTTGCTTGTAAGGCAAGTGCTCTAAACCAACTGAGCTAAACTCCCGAATATTTTCGATCAGTAAATAAATCAATAATTTAAGGCTGTTAATCTATATCATTTAGTTTTAGATTGCAAGAATTTTTTCGGACTCTAACGGAGAATCATTAGTACAAAGAGCGGGCGACGGGATTCGAACCCGCGACATTCGGCTTGGGAATGTCATTTACTTTATATATGCTCTGTTTTCGCATCTTTTATGCCTAGTGTAATAAATAGTGTAATAAATTTGTGCCGCGTTTTGCTTTTAAAGACGAACTTAACGCAGTATTTTGGATGGTCTTGCTTTGCTTTTTGGTTTTTATTATTTATAATTTTCTCTCAGTTAGGTCTTGATTCTTGACAACTAATCCTTGGCATTTTTTTCCCAACTTAGTTTTTTTTATTGCTGCTCTTGCTCTATCTTCTAAAACTAAAACAACTAACAAAGAACCAGAAACTCAATTCGTCTTTTTTGGTTACAAAATTAAATGTTCCCTTTGAAAAATAAATATATTATGTTGTAGTATAACGTTCACAGAGGCGCAACATCTCCGCGCATTTGAAAAAGGAACACGAAATTTTGTGATTGTATTTTAATATAAGTTAGAAATAAATGGGCAAACTTACTCTAAGCAAATCATCATTCGTAAAAGGGTTGCAATGCGACAAACACCTGTACCTTTATAAACATCATTATAGCCTCCAGGATCCAATATCGGAAACACAACAGTTAGTTTTTAACCGCGGTCATAGCGTCGGTAAATTAGCTCAATCCCTTTTCCCCGGTGGCGTGGACTCATCACCTTCAAAGCCATGGCTCTATAATGAAGCAGCAAAGAAAACTGCAGCATTAATTTCCAACGGAGAAAAAATTATTTATGAAGCCACCTTTGTTTTTGACGATGTTGTTGTTATTGCCGACATTCTTGTGAATGACAATGGCAGCTGCAAGTTTTACGAAGTCAAGAGTTCAACATCAATTAGCGATACATATTTAATCGATACCTCAATCCAATATTATGTAATAACTAAATGCGGACTTAATCTTTCCGAAGCCTCAATAATTTATATCAATAATCAATATGTTAGAAAAGATGCCTTAGATATAAATGAGCTTTTCATAAAAGAAAGCGTTCTCGAAGTTGTTAAAGAAAAACAAAATTTTATTGAAGAGGAAATTCAGCGCCAAAAAAATATTCTTAAACTGAAGTACATTCCACAAATTGACATTGGTGCGCATTGCTCTACTCCCTACGATTGCTCTTTCATAAATCTTTGCTGGAAAGATATTCCCGAGAACTCGGTGTTTGATATTTCCGGTTTGCGTGGAAAAAAGAAATTTGAGCTGTACAATCAAGGAATAGTTTCGCTTGATGACCTTACAAATGATTCTCTATCACAAAAACAATCAATACAGTTGAATTCATATTTAACCGGTGAATCGGTAATAGAAAAGGATAAAATCAGAGAATTTATTTCTGATTTCGAGTTCCCCCTCTATTTTATGGACTTTGAAAGTTTCCAGCCTGCAATTCCACTTTACCCAAATTCAAAACCATATCAGCAGATACCTTTTCAATATTCGGTACATCTGCAGCAGAACAAAGATTCTCATGTTGAACATTTTGAATTCCTTGCCGAATCTAGCAAGGACGTTGATCCTCGAATCAATTTCATTGAACATCTTATCGAAACTCTTGGGGTCAACGGCAGTATTGTTGTCTACAATAAATCATTCGAGATTACTCGACTCAAAGAGATCGCATCTGATTTGTCAAACTATACTTCCGAAATTCAAAAAATTATAGATCGCATTAAAGATTTGATGATTCCCTTTCAACAGAAATGGTATTACACTCCCGAAATGAAAGGTTCATATTCAATTAAAGCAGTATTGCCGGCATTAGTTCCTGATTTGAGTTATAATGATCTGGAAATCTCAGATGGTGGCTCTGCTTCACATATTTTCGAAAGTCTGTTAAATGAAAATGATAAGGAAAAGACCAATTACGCAAGATCTAATCTATTAAAATATTGCGCCCTTGATACACTTGCTATGGTCCGGGTTTTTAAAATACTCAAGGACTTTTCATCATAAATTTGCCTTCAGTTATTTTTTGGACGTTGAATTATACTTTTTAAAATTTTCAGCTTGTTCAAATATCTCAACATATACTTCGTCTCTTTCAACCGGAGGGTAACCAAATTCATCCAAAAGCAAAATTAGTCCAACCTTCAAGGCCGATTTAATATCGTCTCTTTTGTTCCAGTCGGGATATTTTGCTTGTGAAGCAACTAATACTTTCACTTCTTTTGCTAATTCAATCAATTTATCTTCGGGATAGCTAAAATCATATTTTATGCACAGCTCTTTGAGAATGTCATAAAATGCTTTCTCTTCAAAGTCAATTCCTAATGCATCTCCAGCCGAAAATTCTTTGTGAACTTCCCAAATCATATCAGTTAGTTGTTCTGCCATTTCCTCATATACTTCACTTCGTAGAATGTCGTTTTCGTCCCGTTGATTGTAACGTTCTATAAGAGCTTGCATTTTCTTTGTGAAATCTATTCCTTTAACTCTATTAACTTTCTTTATCTCACTAATCACTTTTGCAAGCAGCTGTTGTAGTAATTTAATTTTTGTATTTGGCAGCTTTATTCTATCTATTTTTGCCAAATAATCTTCATCAAATATGTCTTGTTCTGTTTCTTCTTTATCACCTAATCTAAAAATTTCTTCTACACCGTCACTTTTTAAAGCATCCTTAATCATCTCCCGAACTCGTGCATTCATTTGTGCTGTGTCAGGTGCGTTGCCTTTTGTTAGTTTGAAAACTATTGAACGAACTGCCAAATAAAAATGAATGTTGTCTCTTTCTATTTGTGCCATTTGTTCACTACCGGAACAAATATCATAAGCGGCTTTTAGGCGTTTTACTAAACCCATAAATCTGGTTTCAAAATCTTTTGTTTGCTGAACAAACTCTGCAGCCATATTCAAAGTGTTTAATTGTTGAATGGTTGTGCCTTCGAAATATTTTGTGTTATCAAACTTGTTAAATAGCTTAGCCAATAAATCTAAATGATTTCTTACAATGATTATTGATTCAACAATATCTTCAAAATTATCCTTGTCTCCTTCA
The DNA here is from genome assembly GCA_018829545.1 of Bacteroidota bacterium. Classification (GTDB taxonomy): domain Bacteria; phylum Bacteroidota; class Ignavibacteria; order Ignavibacteriales; family Melioribacteraceae; genus JAHJTX01. The sequence goes on from JAHJTX010000333.1 coordinate 13,402, forward strand.
TTATATTTCTTCAGAGCAAGGTTCATTTGCCTTTTGATTCCAATATAATCAACTACCAAGCCTTTGTTTTTGCCTGCATACTTGCGGTTTACACGTGAAATGGTTTGTATTAAATTATGCTGCTGAATGGGTTTATCAATGTAAATGGAATCCAGGAACGGCACATCAAATCCAGTGAGCCACATATCAACCACAAATGCGATTTTGAAATTCGATTTTTCGTTTTTGAATTGACGGTCTAATTCTTTGCGATATTCTTTTGTACCTAATAAAGCGTAAAGTTCCTGAGGGTCATCTTGCCCCCTGGTCATTATCATTTTTATTCGTTCAATCGGTTTTAGCTCCCGTTTGTCTTTATCAGTTAGTTCGATGCCTTCTTCGGCTTCTCTTATTTCGTTCCATTCCGGTTTTAGAGCAATAATGTTTTTATACAGTTCGTAGGCGATTTCTCTATTGCTGCACACAAACATTGCTTTGCCTCTAACCGTTGCACCTTCTGAAACTCTTTTTTCATAATGATCCACGAAATCAATTGCTACGGCTTTCAAACGGTCAGGGTCGCCTAAAATGGCGTACATATTTGCCGTTTCCTTTTTGCTTTGATCTATCTGGTATTCATTGGCGCCTGCTTCAGCTGCTTCTTCGTAATATCTTTCAATTTTCTCTAACTCACCATTTTTCAAAATCACTTTTGCGGCTCTACCTTCATACACAATCCTAACGGTGATTTCATCTTTTACGGATTCGGTCATTGTGTAAGCATCAACCACTTTGCCAAACACATCAAGGGTTGCATCAATTGGTGTTCCGGTGAAACCTACGTAGGTCGCATTTGGCAATGAATCATGCAAGTATTTAGCAAAACCGAATGTTTTAGTGACACCTTTTTCTGTAACTTTTATTTTTTGATCAAGATTTACCTGGCTGCGGTGTGCTTCGTCGGAAATACAAATTACATTGCTGCGGTCAGTTAGCAATTCAGTATCTTCTGTGAACTTATGTATAGTTGTTAAAAATACACCCCCGCTTTGTCTGCCTTGCAAAAGTTCTCTAAGGTTTGCGCGGCTTTCAACGCTTAATATTGTATCATCGCCAATGAATTTTTTTGCGTTGGTAAACTGTCCCGATAACTGGTCATCTAAATCAGTACGGTCTGTAATCAAAACAATAGTTGGACTTTCAAAATGCTCACTTTTCATTAATAATCTTGTTAGGTAAAGCATTGCGAAACTCTTTCCGGAACCTGTAGCTCCAAAATACGTCCCTCCTTTTCCATCTCCATCGGGTTTTTGTGCTTTCTTTATATTGTCGAATAAAGCCCTTGCAGCATAGTACTGAGGATACCGACAGACAATTTTCTCATTTTTCTTTGAGCTATCCGGGATGAAAATAAAGTTGCGGATTATATCTCGCAATCTATTTTTGTGAAACATACCTTGTATCAGTGTATACATGCTGTCAATTCCATCAACATCTTTTGCCAAGCCCGCTATTCTGCGCCACCCATAGTAAAACTCGTAAGGGGCAAAAAACGAGCCTGCTTTATTGTTTACGCCATCACTTATTACACAAAATGTATTGTACTTAAAAAGCTCAGGAATATCTCTTCGGTAACGAATTGTAAGTTGTATGAAAGCATCATGAATTGTTGCTTCTTCACGTATTGCGCTTTTAAATTCAAAAACAACTACCGGCAAGCCGTTGATGTATATTATTCCGTCAGGGATTCGCTTTTCATCACCAACAATTTCAAGTTGATTTACAAACTTGTAAATGTTGTTATCTTTGCCATATTCTTCTTTGCCTTCGGCTACAACGATTATAAGCTTTTCTGAATCAGGTTGTTTCTGTCTGTTCAGTCCTTTATAATCTATTAGCTGGATATAAATATCTTTGTCGTTTCTGTCTTCTCTTTTTAGAATAAATCCATCTGAAAGCACTTTCATAAATGTTTTATTACTCTCGTAAAGATCGGATGAAGGCAAAGATTTAATCTGAAGAATAATTGAATTAACTTCATTAACAGTAATTCCCTCACTTGTGTATTGGGTCAATAAAAACTTCCGCAAATCTTCTTCAATTAATACTTCATCGGGTTTGCGGTTTATTCTGCCGCCCAAGTGATGAGGATATCCTTCATGCTCCAGCAATTCAATAAAGGCTTTTTCTAATTTTTCTTCCGTGAACTTCATATTATTCTTGAACCAAAGTTAAGTTCTCATTCAAAAATTTTACTATGCGATTTTTAAATTCTATTTCACGTTTAGTAATATCCTCTTTCACCCAATCACTTTTAGGATATGCAGCTAACTCCTTTATAACAGCAATTTCTGACTCCTTATATTTCTCCTTTTTCTTTTCAAAATAACCATTGCCAGCTTGTATGTTAAGTTTTTTCTCAAAGACAATCTTGTTCCCAAAACGATCTAGATAGTCCTGTGCATCCTTTTCATCCCAACCATTATAATTACTCGTTTGCCATTTTTTTGGGAAAATATGCTCTATATCGAAAGTGTTTTTAATAAGTCCTTTTTGACTCTTATTCAAGTACGCATCCAATAGAAGTAATGGGCGCATTAACCGTGCACTTGATTGTTCAACAATTTTTTCTCTGAATTTATCATCCTCCATTTTAAACTGGCGCTCAAATATGTTATTTTTATCGACTGTTATACAAGCATTATAGATATCGTCCTTAATGGCATTTATAGAAGGACTATCAATAAACTTAGCAAATAAAAACGCCATCAATTTTATTAGAAAATCCCTCATTTCTTTGTCAAATGAACTATTTCCCTTATTTTTTAAGAAGAATATACTTGTTGGGTATTTCCAAAATTCATTAGGATAATGGTTAAAACAATGTAAATATTTCCGAGTTTCGGTTGAAATGATATATCCATCTTCAGATTCAGGGTCGGTAATTGAATTTACATAAAACCAGAAATATGCCAAAGACATTATATTGTCCATAATCCCATTTTGTTTTAGTTTGGAATAATTGTCTTTCCCTTGATAAAATCTTCTTAATCCGATTTCTTTACTTTTATCTTTTGCTTTTGCACGTAATACATGAGAATAATATCTGAAAATATCATCAATTGAAAAATTACCTTTTTTACAGATATCGGTCAGTTCCTTCCATAATTCAGTAAACTCTTTTCTTTTTTCTGGTTCTAAATAATTCTTATATATCTGAGCTTTAAAAATATCAGAATCTGCTAAAGGTAATCCTCTGTCATTCAAAGTAGAAAAGATTGTTAATGCCGTATCTTCTGTATTGCAATTTATTGGTAAGATGATACAGCGGTTTAGAATAGTAACACATAGGTCATACCATTTAGTAGGTTTATTCATCGCATAATCGTCACATGCTTTTTTAAAGAATCCATAATTGATTGAATAGTTATCCTGCGCTTTATCATTATATTCACCAGTTCTTAAAATATTATGGAATACATCGTTATCCTCTTCAGTAGCAACTTCAGAAAGTATATGAATTTTTGTAAAATCATTTACTCTTTTTGAAATAGAATGAACATCCCAGATGCAAGGACCCACCTGCATTTTAAGACCTAAAACATCCTCATCCTCATGCATTATCTCCAGCTTTTTATAAAATGCCCTCAACAGCAGAAATAAAGAAGTAATTCGTTGTTGACCATCAATTACAATAGGGTCTTTTTTTTCTTCTCCGGCGAAAACAATCGTTCCTAAAAAATAATCTGAGTCTTTGGGATCATTTTCAAAAAAACTTGTAATGTCATTCCAAAGAGTTTCGCACTTCTCTTTTTCCCATTTATAGGGGCGTTGAAAATCAGGAATAATAAATTTATTTCCATCAATATCGCTTAATAACTTGCCTATTGTTTTTTTACTTACATGTAGTTCTGCCATATTTTAAACCTTTAAATTATTTATTCTGTCCCAACAACTCTTCAAATGCTTTTTCTAATTTTTCTTCCGTGAACTTCATA
>JAHJTX010000334.1 GCA_018829545.1 Bacteroidota bacterium
ACCTTTGTAAATGGCGCGTAGAAAATGTTTACGGATAGTAAGAGCAGTAATATATTTTCAGCAATTTTTGTTAATCCAACTTTTTGTGCGTCAAGGGTTCCGAAACAACCGCAGTCTATATCTAAATTTCTGAAAACTGCCGCTGCAATCATTACAACAAATACAAGCAGGAGAGAGGAGATAATAAAACTGGATTCCTTTATATACTCACCGAATAAAATTAGAATGCCGCAAAACAATTCTAGCCATGGTATTACAATTGCAAAAATGTTCACGAGTGAAAGCGGGATAATTTTGTAGTTCACTATTGCAACAGCAAAATCGCCAGGATTTGCAATTTTATCTAGTGATGCAAAAATAAAAACTATTCCAATTACAGCCTGACTTGCTGAAATGAATAATTTGCTGCGTAATATTTTTAGTAAGTATCTCATTTTTGTACCGGCAAATTATTTATTTTCCATTCGTGCCATCCGCCAGTGTAGACTAATAGTTTTTTGAAGCCAATAATTTTCAATTCCTCGGCGAGTCTTTTACTAACATCGCAATCGTCAGCATCACAGTACAGAACGAACAGTTGATTTTTGTCCAACGCTCGCACAAAAGGAAGATCGGGATCAAAACTAAATTCCGGCATATTGATCGCTCCTTTTATATGCCCTTCGGAATATTCCCACTGATCGCGAGCGTCTACAAAAATAGCGGCATCGTTCTCATATAATTTAAGCGCGCTTTCCATTTGTACTTCGCCGAAAACGTTTTCTTCGAGTAATTGAGCCTCGCTTTCTTCCAATGATTCCAGTTTTGTTTCAGTTCGGAAAAATGGAATGCCATCCGGTTGAATTATGTTATAAATTAATCCAACAACCGTTGATAATAAAATTAACATGGCTGTGTTAAGAAATATTTTTTTGTTCATATCAATCCGTGATTAATATACATTTAACAGGAATTTCCGGTTTAACAAGAAGCACACTTTCTTTAGAAATTGTAACTTCTCCCGGATTCATATTTTTATTTTTCCGTACAAATTTTCTCAAAGTGTAACTTACGGGGGCTATACCCGCAGTTTTGGCTTTAGAGTAAAACGCTGCAACCGAGGCTGCATATTTTAATACGTTTTTAGGGACTGCTTCCTTCGGATTGTCAACTCTCAAAAGCACATGCGAACCTGGCAGACCTCTAGCGTGGAACCAGTAATCATTTTGCTTTCCGAATTTAGTGCTGAGCATATCATTGGTTTTACTGTCTCTTCCAACAAATAAACTGTACTTGTTCTCGATTAAATACTCGAACATTTTTAAGCCATCTTTCAAATTACTTACTCTTTCTTTAGCGTTGTTAATTTTCAACAATTTTGAAAGCGATTCCAATTCGTCCAATGTAACAGAATTATTCAACGATTGCTTATGAGCGGAAATAATTTCATAATTACTTTTCGTTTCTTCGAATAATTCTTTGGACTTAGCGAAATTCTTCTTTTCATCTTTTGCTTTGTCAAAATAATAATTTACAATTTTAGATGAAGTAAGTTTCTCAGGTAGTTTTATTTTTAATTCAGCTTCAGATTCATAATCTTTAAGAGTAATCTCACCCATGCCTTTCATTATTTTATCCAAGTTCATTAAGAGGACGTTTCCAAATTTGTAATAAAGGTCATCTTTGCTTCCTTTTTCTATTCGCCCCTTCAATTTATTCAGTTTATCGGAAATGAATTTGTAATCTTTTTCAATATGCGCTGTGATTCTCTTTCTTAGATTAAACTCTTTTTGAAATTTATAAAAGTTTGTTGCGTAATTCGAAATTGCGTCATTGTAATTTGAGTAGACGCCAATCACATTTTGCATATCAACTGTTACAAAAGTTTCGGGGAGGAAGTTCATGCTTCCGTCTTGTCTTAAGAGAGAAACACAAATTGGCGAATTGTAAATTTCCTCAATTGATTCCCCTAAATTTTTGTTGAACTCTACTATTGTATTATTTTTGCATCTGCTTTTTGCTTCAAAAAAAAGTTTTTTAGATATGCTTGGGTTTAAGCGCTTTATTTCACTGTAGTCCAAATTCTGGTTTTCATCAAAAATAGTCTCAGTATCGTTGCCTTCCGGTGTAAATGCATTTTTTAGCTCTTTCGCTATTTCAACTGAAAATTCGTCATTCGATTTTTTGAAGAAATACATTTCGTCGTTTTTAATAAAACAGATATTGCTCTTACTGCCGCGAATAAAGAAAAAGATTACTCCATCATGCAGCTTAATTTTTATGATTCTATCTTTAGGCGAAATCTCAATAGAAATAATTTCATCAGGTAAAAATTCTGTAAAAAACTCAATTTTATTTTTTTTGGCAGGGATGTGTCTATTTCTAATTTGAAGAAAGGGGAGTTGGGGATTTGCAGAAATTATCAAATGTCTATCAGGTAATTCCGGACAAGGTAACGAAAAATATAATCGATCTTTCTCCTGCGAATAGACGCTTGTTATCAATTCACCTGATAACACGTTGTTAAATTCTTGAGCGCATCTCTTTAAATAGAAATAATCTTTAAACATAATTTCCGTAATCGTTTTTGAAAAGATATAAAAAGGAATAATCGGGCGCTAATCCAAGCGCCCAAATTATTTTAGAAGTGATTTTGGGTCAAGGTTCGGAGCTTCAATATCCTTAAAATAATGAACAGTTCCCACCTTTAATTCAAATGTTGCGGAATCGTCGCAAACTATAATTCCTTTTGGATGCGTCTGCAGCGCGCTTACCGTCCACATGTGATTAACGCCTTCTTCAACAACTTTTGATAACGCTCTTGCTTTATTGTGACCGGAAATCAGAATTATCACTTCTTGGGAATCGAGAACAGTTTTTACGCCAACGGTTAAAGCTGTTTTAGGAACTTTTTTAATATCATTGTCAAAAAACCTTGAGTTGGCAATTATTGTGTCCATAGTCAATGTTTTTACTCTTGTTCTCGATCCTAAAGATGAACCGGGTTCATTGAAAGCAATATGACCATCAGGCCCAATTCCGCCTACAAATAAATTAATACCGCCATATTTTGCGATTCTCTTCTCGTACTCCTCACATTCTTTTTTCAAATCCTTTGCATTTCCATTCAGGATGTTTACATTCTTTTTGTTAATATCAATATGCTTGAAGAAATTATTCCACATAAATGAATGATAGCTTTCCGGATGATCTTCCGGAATGCCAACATATTCATCCATATTAAACGTAACAGCATTTTTGAAAGAAACTTTTTTGTTCTTATAAAGTTTGATCAATTCTTTGTACATACCGATAGGGGATGAGCCGGTTGGCAACCCAAGAATAAATGGTTTTTTTGCGCTTGGATTGAATTTAATAATACGCTTTGCTACGTGATAAGCTGCCCATTTTGAAACTAAATCATAATTAGGTTGAATTATTAATCTCATTTTAATTCTCCATTATTTTTATACTAATGAGGCATGCCTCGTTTTTTGCGCTCTTCTCTAGTTAAGTCGAATACTTTGTTGAACAACCTTTCATCAGCTTCGGTGAATTCAATTTTTCTTCTTTCCATTACCCGCTTTGCTACTTCCAAACTTCTGTCTAACGCATAAGTTGTTTTTTGTTCAGAACCGCCCCAAGAAAATGAAGGAATATACTTATCGGGAAATCCTGAACCAAAAATATTGCACGATACACCTACAACGGTGCCGGTATTAAACATCGTGTTAATTGCACTTTTTGAGTGATCGCCCATAGTTAAACCAACGAACTGAGAACCGCTGTCTATCTGTTCATCATTGATGATAACTTTTATGCTGCCATAATTATTTTTTAAGTCACTGTTATTCGTATCAGCGCCTAAATTTACCCACGAGCCAAGATAAGCATGCCCAAGAAATCCATCGTGCTGCTTGTTGGAGTAGGAGTGAATTATAGATTCTTCAACTTCGCCGCCAACTTTACATACAGGCCCAATTGATGTATTCTCATAAATTTTAGCGCCAACTTTAATCAGCGATTTATCTCCGATGTAACAAGGTCCTTCAATTACTGCGTTAGGAAATATTTTAACGTCTTCTCCAATATAGATCGGTCCCTCATCTGCATCAAGCACCGCACCCGGTTTTACTACTGCGCCCTTACCAATGTAAATATCCTTTTTATTGATTAAATGAGCGCCTTCGTAAATAGTGCCATTCATCATTTCTTGATTTCTATTTACGATTCTTTCAAAGTCTTTCCTAATTTGAGCGCCATTATACTTTACTAAATCCCATGGGTAGTTCACATAATCAATGTCAACTTCTTGTTTAAATAGTCCATTAAAATCGGAAATTGTAAAAATATCTTGTATTGCCTGTTTTAAATTTTCAAAATTCTTTCCGCTCACTCGAGCGGCAATAATCGTGTCACCGTTAACATAAAGAGTATCGCTTCCTTTGGTCGGAATTTTCATTGAGAAATCATTATCGGCAATCACTCGTCCATTGATAAATAGACAACTCTTAACCGTATTATCAAACTCATTAACTTTGAAATCCGGATTTTGCTCTTTCAAAAGATCAGATAAATATCTGCGCGAATGCAGTGAAACCGGAATGCCGGGGTAGTTTAACTGAATTTTTTCTCTCAAAGTTAAAATACCGCATCGAAGATCGTACGTTGGTCTAAAATATACCAGCGGAAGCAATCTTGAATAGTATATTCCTTCAAAAATGCAGATGGTATCAACCATTAAATCACCTATAGATTAGTCAATAAATTAGAAATGAAGATTCCTCCGTCGATCTTGCCTGTCAACAGGCAAGATCGGTATAGAAAAGAAAAAAGAAATCTACATTCACTTCTGAGACATCCACTAAAGTTTAACAAAACTATTTCTATGTAGAATGTTCTTCAACAACTCTTCTTAGCCATTTTACCATCACAAATATAGCAACAGCGGCTAACAAAGCTCCGCCAAAATTAATAAGGAAGAAATAAACTTTATTATCTATTCCGTCCCACAATCCCGAAACAACTCCTGAAAGTTTGTTGCCAATTGAAGTAGCTAGGAACCAGCCTCCCATCATTAGTGAAGTAATTCTTGGAGGACTTAATTTAGAAACGAGAGATAAACCCATTGGACTTAAGAAAAGTTCTCCAATTGTTACAATAAAATAAGCTTCAACCAGCCATATCATTGAACTTTTTTCAGTGCCGTTATTGGACATAATTACGGCAAGTACCATTATCAAAGTAGATAATGCAGTTATAAATAATCCCCATCCAATTTTTGCTGGAGTTGAAGGTTCTTTTTTTCTTCTCCTCAGAAATGAAAATAGCCCAACAACCACAGGTGTAAGTATCACAACAAAGAATGGATTTACAGATTGAAAGATTTCAGTTGAAATTAATTTTAAACTTTTCCCTTCTTCCGGCCATTCCTCTTTAGGTAAATTAAAGAAATATGGATCAGTCCCTGTTGTTGTAACTATTTTTCCATTAACATCAGTCACGCTTCTTCCATGAGAATCCAATTGAGGAACTTCGCGTGGTGAAGTATCAACTTCCTGTACTAAACCAAATGTGCTCGCGACCGATTCAACCACCGCAGGAAGTTCTCTATCTGTATAGCTTTCTGCCCAAATAGTTAATGCAGAACCATTTTGATGGAAGATTGCCCAGAATATTATAACAACTCCAAATATAGAAAGCAGAGCAGCAATTGGAGATTTATCTTCTTTTGAAGCGCGAAACCAAAGTGAAAAATAAAAGATTGCTACAGGAATACTTGCAAAAATAAACGCATCGGTTGAATCAGCTCCAAAAAGATTATCAGGAATAAACCACCCTATCAATCCGGCAATTAAAGCAGGAGCTAAAACTAAACCAACTATTTTTCCAAGAGACATATCTTCGGGATTAGTCGGTTTCATAACGTCTACTTCTTTGATATGTTTTTGTCCCCACATAAACCAAGCTAAGCCAATGAACATACCAACACCGGCAGCGGCAAAAGCGTAACCCCAGCCATAATAATTTCTTAAGTAGGCGGCAACAAAATTGCAAACAAATGCGCCAATGTTTATTCCCATATAGAATATGTTGAATCCGGAATCTTTCAATTCTCTATATTCAGGTTTAGAATAAAGATTCCCGACTAGAGTTGAAATATTTGGTTTAAAGAACCCGTTGCCAACAATAATTAGAAGAAGTGAAGTCCAGAAAGCAATTGGACCGGGAATAGCCAAACCGATATATCCCAATCCCATCAAAACACCGCCAATAAAAATTGCTTTTCTGTAACCAAGAACTCTATCGGCTAACAAACCACCAAGAAATGGTGTTAGGTAAACCAGCGCAATATAAGTACCGTAAATATCAGCAGCTTGAGTTCTTGTTAAACCGAGTCCGCCGGTTTGAGTATCAATCATAAATAGGAAGAAAATTCCCAGCATCAAATAAAAACCGAATCGTTCCCACATTTCTGTGAAGAATAACACCGGAAGCCCGATTGGGTGTTTTTTAAACATGTTTACTCCATAGTTTTGTTTGTATAGGTAAGAATTGAAACTTGAGAGATACTAGTATCTTAAAACGCATTAGTAATACCAACTGAAAAATTATTGGCGTTAAAATATGAATAACTACTTAGATATAAAACACCATTAATTCAGAATTTAATATTTGTTATAAAAAGCGATGATCACTATTTTTACTCCATGAAAATGAAAATTAGAAATATTGCATTATGGGCTTCAGTATTGCTAGTTGTAATTGTTGCTGCTATTTATAGTTTTAATAACTACTTGATGCCGTATTACGTAGAAGCACCGAAGTTACAAGTACCCAATGTTGTGGGTATGAATAAAGTGGATGCTGCTCGTATTCTGCAAGAATTCAATTTAAATCCGATTGAAGTAGGTCCTCGTTTCGACAGCAGATACAGAGAAGGTGAAGTATTTTTTCAAAAACCTTCCGCAGGGATGGATGTAAAAGAGAGGCGAAGAGTCTACATACATATTAGCGGTGGCGAGCCATTGGTTAAAATGCCGAAATTGATTAATAAGACCGTGCGTGATGCGAAAGTTACATTGGAACGACTTGGCTTGCACTTAGGCAGATTAAGAGAAATTAAATCCGAACTCCCTTTGAATACAATTATCGATCAAGAGTTTGTTGAAGGAACTAATTTGGATCGTGGTGATTCAGTGAGTTTGCATGTTTCTATCGGTCCAAGAGTCGGTATGATTCGCGTCCCAAATATTCTTGGAAAGAGTGAAAAGGAGGCAGATAAAATTTTGCGAGGCAATAATTTAAAAATTGGTGAGAGGACATATATTATTTCTCCAACAGTTCTGCCAAACACTATAATCGATCAATATCCAAGTTACGGATCGCTGCTTAATATCGGCGATAGTATTGAAGTGGTCATTGCAAAAAGTAAATTACTGGAAAACTAAAATTGAATAAACTAATTGCCCCATCACTTATTGCAGCAGATTTCTCTAATCTCTCACAACAGATTAGATTAGTGGAAATTGGCGGAGCACACATGATTCACTGTGATATTATGGATGGGAATTTTGTTCCGAATATCACTTTTGGACCGCTAGTAGTTGAATCGGTTCGTAAAATCACAAAACTTCCAATCGATGTACATTTAATGATTCGGAACCCGGATAATTTTATATTCGAATTTGCAAAAGCCGGAGCTGATTATATTTCTGTTCATCAAGAAGAAGTTCAGCATCTCGATAGAACAATTAATCTGATTAAGGATCAAAATTCGAAAGCTGGAGTAGTGCTAAACCCGGCTACACCTATTTCAACATTGAAAAATATATTTTCCATTTTAGATTTTGTTTTGATAATGTCCGTAAATCCTGGTTTCGGTGGTCAACAGTTTATTCCTTATACTCTTGAAAAAATTAGAGAATTAGACAAAATAAGAGCGGAAAAGGGTTATAAATTCAGAATAGAAGTTGACGGCGGAATTGGGAAAAGCAATATTGAAAAAATCTCTTCCGCCGGTTGCGACATTTTTATTGCAGGCTCCTCAATTTTTAGAAGCGGAAATATAAGCGCCGCAACTGTTGAATTAAATAACTTGGTTAATCCCTCAATTAATTAACATACCAAAGAAAATATGCATTTAGCTCTAATTGGAGGCAGAATTGTTACACCATTTCGCATAATCGAAAATGGAACAATTCTGTTAAAAAATGATCTGATTTACGAGGTGGGTAAATCGGCTGATGTAAAAATTCCGGACTATACAAAATTAATTGACGTAAGCGGTAAAATTATTGCTCCCGGTTTTGTTGACCTCTTAGTGCATGGCGGCGGCGGATTTGGTTTTTCGGATGAAAATTCTTCGGGATTTTCTAAAATTGAGGATTACTTTATCCGGCATGGCTCAACGACCGTAATGGGAAGCCTTCATGCTAAGCCTAAACATTTGCTTCTTAAGGATTTAGATAAACTTTCGACCTATATTCTGGAAAATCCTAAGTCGAATATCAAAGGTATTCATATGGAGGGTCCATATCTGAATCCCGAATTAAAAGGAGCGATGAATGAAGAGTATCTTTGGAAACCATCGATTGATTCATTTCTGGAAATGTGGGATGCCTCCAAAGGATTAATGAAAATTATGACGATTGCTCCTGAGTTGGATGGCGCAATTGAAGTGATTAGAGAAGCTTCATTCAGAGGTGTGGTCTGTTCAATTGGGCATTCAATGGCATCTTATGAAATTATTGATGCCGCTATTGATAATGGCGCTGCGCATGTTACGCACATGTTTAATGCAATGAAAACTCTGCACCACAGATTTCCAAGTGTAGTTACGGCGGCGCTTCTGAGAGATGAATTAAAAATTGAGTTAATCGCTGATACTTTTCACGTTCATCCGGCTATTATGCAATTACTGTTAAAAACGAAAACAGCTAAAAATATAATCCTGATTACAGATTCAATTAGAGCGGGCGGAATGCACGAAGGAGAATATACATTTTCAGATCAAAAAGTAATTCTGAAAGATAAAAAAGCCACCTTGATGGATGGTACTCTTGCAGGAAGTACACTTACTCTTAATTCTGCCGTAAGAAACATTGTAACCACTACTGATACAAAATTGACAGATGCCATAAGAATGGCTTCATTAAATGGCTCTAAGGTTATAAATGCCGGAAGGGGAATACTTGCATCCGGCAAACCGGCAGATATTGTGGTATTAGATAATTCATTTGAAGTGGAAATAACAATTATTGCAGGAAAGATTCGTTACCAAAGGTTGTTGAACTGAAGCATTCCACCATAAATTGTGGGGAATTATTACGAACCTTCTTATTCCAGCAGTTTATTCTGGCGGTTTAAATCTGCAATTGCTAAAAATAAATAGTAGAGTTCTAACCTGAATATTTATAAATTTGATTTACTAGTCAGTATAATAAAAGGTTAACTTTGACCGTCCAACTAATTAACATATCTTCTCCGTATGTTTTTAAATGCTACAGCAAGAGATATAGTATTTTCAGGGACTTATACGAAGAGGGATTATTCGGAATTGAAATCAGAAATATTTCCTCAGACTTATTGGTGGTTCTAAATGAGCTTTTCGCAAGCAACCATGAATTAAGTTATATAACTAAAAAAGGGGATGGTATTTCGGGCGATTTTCTTGCATTAATCTCTATCAACAATCTTATTGAAATAGCTCAAAAAATTAAATCAAATATTGACGAAGATGCCGGATATAAAATATCTAAGGTGATTCACAATTATTTATCGTACAACAATAAAAAAATTAAAATAAATGGTAAGGAAATAGCATTGAGTGAATCTCTCGTAATGGGAATTCTCAATGTTACCCCGGATTCTTTCTCTGACGGTGGGAACTATATAAACCTGGATGCTGCGTTTGATCATGTAAGTAAAATGGTTGCTGATGGAGCAGACATAATTGATGTTGGCGGAGAATCAACTAGACCGGGAGCAGTGCAAGTACCTGAGGATGAAGAATTAAAAAGAGTACTCCCGATAATTCAAAAAATACATAGAGAATTTCCAAATCAAATCATTTCAATAGACACGACGAAATCAAAAGTGGCAGAATTAGCCATTGAGGCTGGAGCACATATTATTAACGATATTAGCAGCTTCGAATTTGATTCAGATATACTAAAAGTGGCAAAGAAATATCGAGTTCCGTTGGTTATAATGCACATTAAAGGTCGACCGCAAACTATGCAAAAACAACCAATTTATGAAGATGTAGTTAGCGAAGTATATGAATCTTTAGAATCCAAAATTAAAAAGGCAAAATTAGCAGGGGTAGATAATCTTATAATTGATCCGGGTATTGGTTTTGGAAAAAGAGTTTCCGACAATTATGAACTGTTAAATAGACTTTCGGAATTTAAGGGTTTAGGTTATCCGATAATGGTTGGTGTTTCAAAAAAATCTTTTCTCGGCAAATCCCTTAATATTAACGTGGAGCATAGAGAAATTCCAACAACTGCCGCTGAGACCATGGCGATTAATAATGGAGCACGAATTGTAAGAACACATAATGTTATAAACGCAAAACAGTCTGCGGAAATCGTAAATTTATTCAAAAATCCGGATAGAATGATAAATGTTTGATATTTTTAAAATAGGTTTTATTCCATTTACGTTTCTAGATTTAATTGACATCGTTTTTGTTTCCTTTATAATTTATAAATTATATAAAGTTGTAAAGGGTACAATAGCTGCTCAAATCTTTTTAGGCTTAATTCTTGTTTTCCTGCTTTCATTTTTAGCTCAAGCCGTGAATTTAAAAGCATTAGGCTGGTTGTTAAAATTAATTACCGATATTTGGGTCATTGCTTTTATAATCCTTTTTCAACCTGAGATTAGAAGATTACTCGTAATGGTTGGAAAAAGTCCTATTGGAAGATTATTCGTGCGAAGCAATCAATCTGATATTGCAGATATTCTTACTGATGCTGCATTTGAGATGGCACAAAACCAGCATGGAGCATTAATTGTTATTGTTCGATCGACTGGAATTAGGGGTGTAGTAGAAACAGGGGAGCAGATTAATTCAAAAATTTCTAAAAATTTACTTCGTACAATATTTTTTCCAAGATCTCCATTACACGATGGCGCGGTAATTGTTAAGGGAGATATTATCGAAGCCGCCAGATGTACGCTTCCGCTATCGCAGGAAACTTCTATAAAAGGAGTACCTCTCGGTATGAGGCATCGTGCGGGATTAGGAATTACCGAACAGGCTGATGTAATAAGCCTAATAGTTTCTGAGGAAACCGGCGGTATTTCGATCGCTGATAATGGTACATTAAGAAAAGGACTTTCGCGAGAATCACTGAAAACGTATTTAACACAGCGAATGACCGTGACTAAAGAGAAAAATTTTAAGGGAATTTTAGAGTATTTTGGAAAAACCAAATAGCATCTGTGCGGTAATCCCGATCTATAATGAGTCGCAATTTATTGCTGAAGTGATAAACCGCTCATTAAAATATGTTGATAAAATAATACTTGTAAATGATGGGTCAACTGACGATTTTAAGGAGAAACTTTCTCCTAACTTTTCCGTTGAACTGATCAATCATGAAAAACGCCTCGGTAAAGGGGCTGCTCTAAAATCTGGCTTAGAAAAGGCACTTGATAGTAATTTTGATTACATTATAACACTTGATGGTGATTTGCAGCATGAACCTGAGAGAATTCCAGCTTTCTTGAATGCTCTTAAATCTTATGATTGTGTAATTGGAAACCGTATGAAAAATATTTCTGAAATGCCAAAACATAGAAGAATCAGCAATTTTGCGACATCGTTTTTATTATCGAAAAAGCTGGGAATAAAAATTTTGGATAGCCAATCTGGATTTCGTGCGTTCAAGAAAAACGTGATTAGTGAAATCTTACCGGATTCTCTCGGTTTTGAAGCGGAATCTGAAATGTTGATTAAAACGGCGAAATTAGGTTTTAGTATTGGATTCGTCGATGTTCCAACGATTTATGGAAATGAAAAAAGTAAAATGAAATCAATCAAAGCAATTATAGGATTCATAAAGGTTTTTCTAAAATATTAATCGCGATGAAAATTAAAAAGAAATTGGGAATTACCGGCTTAGCAAAATCTCATCAATATTGTGAAGGTGCAAAAATTGTACTCAAAGCAAAAATTGATTCTATCTTCCAATTAATTGACAAGTTTATTCTGGAAGATTCAGATGAGAATTTGCACGATTTAAGAATTTCTATTAGAAGGTTAAGATACGTTTTAGAAGTATTCTCTGTTTGTTATGGCGAAAAATTACTCACAGAAGTTTTAGAATTTTCAAAATATCTTCAAGATTTAATTGGAGAGGGAAGAGATCTTGACGTGATGGCGGAAAAAGTTAGAGAATTAGCCGCGGAAATTGGCGCAGATATCCCTTTGAATCTTTTTGAAAAATTTAGAAATGATGGCATTAGTGTGAGAAAAAGAATTAAAATGGATCTTATCAGATTTAAAGGTCATAAATTAATAATCAGGTTACAAAAAATGAGGTGAGGTTATGAAGTTAAGATATTTTTCTCATTCCGCTTTTCAAATCACAACAGACTCCGGCAAAGTCATACTAATTGATCCTTTTATTACAGGTAATCCAACTTCTCCGGTAAAGGCGGATGAAATTACAACTGATTACATCATTTTAACACATGGTCACGGCGACCATTTGGGAGATTCATTCACAATCGCAAAAAAAAAAGAATGTTTGTTCATCTGTGTGAATGAGTTGGCGAACTATTGTGCGAGTAACGGCTTCAGAGCACATAATATGCACATTGGCGGCGGATATAATTTTGATTTCGGTAGAATTAAATTCACAATTGCTCACCATGGCTCAAAAACTCCCGATGAACAATACACAGGCGAAGCATCAGGCGTTTTAATCACAGCAGACGGGAAGACAGTGTATCACACTGGTGATACAGGTTTATTTTACGATATGAAATTGATTGGCGAAATGAATAAAATTGATTACATGCTGCTGCCAATTGGAGATAACTTCACGATGGGAATTGATGATGCCGTAAAAGCAGTTGAATTAGCAAATCCTGATGTTGCCATACCGATGCATTACAATACATTCCCCATAATAGAAGCAGACCCAAATGAATTCAAAATGCAGGTTGAGGATATGGGTAAAAAATCAATTGTAATGGAATATGGAGAAGAAATTCAGCTTTAGATTTACGAATATATATATTATACTTGGACTCGAATTTTATATCTATGATTATATTGTGCGGTGATTGATTTATGTCCAAAATTATTTCTATTGCGAACCAAAAGGGTGGGGTAGGTAAAACATCTACGGCAATAAATTTATCTGCTTCTATAGCTGCCGCCGAGCACAAAACCCTGGTAATTGATATTGATCCTCAAGCAAATTCTACTTCGGGACTCGGAATTAGCAAGGAAGAAAATTCAGTTTATGAAGTGCTTGTTGGTATCGAAAATCCGGACGACTGCATTATTAGCACCTACATGCCTTTTCTTGATATTCTTCCATCGAACATTAATTTGGTCGGCGCAGAAATAGAACTCGTCTCTATTATTCAAAGAGAAAGAAAACTTCGAGAAGCGATTTTACCTCTTAAGGAAAAGTATGAGTACATTTTTATCGATTGTCCTCCTTCTCTCGGATTATTAACGTTGAATGCTCTCACTGCTTCTGATACGGTTATTATTCCTGTTCAATGTGAATATTTCGCTTTGGAAGGTTTGGGGCAGTTGCTAAATACAATAAATATCGTAAAACGCGAGTATAATCCGGAACTCACGATCGAGGGTGTATTATTAACAATGTTCGATTCGAGACTTAATCTTTCAAATCAAGTTAAGGACGAAGTTATAAAGTATTTCGGTAAAAAGGTTTTCGACACGGTTATTAACAGAAATGTTAGAATCGCAGAAGCGCCTAGTCACGCAAAGCCCGTTATCTTATACGATTCGATATCCATTGGATCTCAAAATTACATGGCGTTGGCATCTGAATTAATCGAAAGGAATCTTCAAGAAAATATTTCCGGTGGTATATGAGTAAAACCAAAACCGGTTTGGGCAGAGGATTAGACGCATTAATTAATCCAAATTACAACAGAGGTATCAACAGTCCAATTACGATTGCAACTTCGGAAGTTAAGAGAGATGACGGAAAATCATTAGACTTCCTCGCTAAAATTGATTTAATGAAAATTGTTCCAAATCCATTCCAACCAAGAACAGAATTTGATCCAACCACGCTTGGTGAACTTAGAAAATCGATACTTGAGAACGGATTAATTCAGCCAATAACCGTCCGTCGTGGAAAGGATGGCAATTATGAACTTATTTCCGGTGAGAGAAGATTTAGAGCGTGTAAAGACATTGGATTGAGGGAAATTCCTGCATATATAATCAAAGTCGATACAAAAGAAGCAATGGTAGCTCTTTCTCTTATTGAAAACATTCAGCGCGAAGAGCTTAATCCAATAGAAATTGCACATGCTTATAAGAGACTTTTGGAAGAATGTAATTTGTCTCATGAAGAAATTGCCAAGAGAGTTGGCAAGGATAGATCAACTGTAACAAATTCAATTCGATTATTAAAACTTCCCGAAACCGTTCAAAACAGCTTAATTAAAAATGAAATATCTGCCGGGCATGCAAGAGCATTAATAAATTTGCAAAATGATAAAATGCAGATTGAAATTCTAAGAAAAATTATAAAGGATCAACTCTCGGTTCGAAAAGTTGAGCAGATTATTCAAAAAATCAATTCTATTAAAGAACAGAAAAAAGCAAGTAAACCAAATTCTAAACTTGATGCAATTTCGAACACGGATATCGAAAATAAGCTGCGCGGAATTTTCGGAACAAAAGTAATGTGCAAGCAAAAGAAAGACGGGGCGGGGGAGATTTTGATCGAGTTCTATTCAAACGACGAATTGGAAAGACTATTTGAATTATTTGAGATCATTGAAGAATTTAATACTTGAAATAATCATTTTACTTCTGATTATTTCAAATTCAGTTTCTTCTCTAACGGAACTGGATACATCTAAGACCGTCCAATCAACCGATTCTGTTTTTGTAATGCAAAAATCGCCAACCGGAGCAATTCTAAGAAGCGCTGTAATTCCCGGATGGGGTCAGTTTTACAATGAATCTTATTGGAAAATACCTGTAGTTTGGGGGTTCCTTGGATACTTTGGTTACATATGGGTAAAAAATCACGAATTGTATTGGGACAATAAAAAATTGTTTATCGAAAGTTTGGCTACAGATCCAACAGGTTATATGGGAAGTAATTACAAATCAAACCGAGATTTTTATAGGAATCAAAGAGATGAGTTTGCCGTCTATTTTGCGATTACGTATGTTCTTACCATCGTTGATGCTTACGTTGATTCACATTTATTTGATTTCAATATTCTTTACAACTCAACTTACAATCATGCTGAATTAAAGCTGAAGATAAATCTGGGGGGATTTTGAAAAACGTAATCTTGTGCAACAATTGTTCTTCGGAGAATGATTTTTACAAAAAAAGCTGCGACAAGTGCAAAGCCATTCTTCGCGAAAGAGTTGTTAATATTGATCTTTGGGAAACGATATGGCGGTTGTTTTATGAGCCGAAAAGAGCATTCTCTAAAATTGTATGGGCAGAGCATAAAAATTTTACGATAATGATTCTTGCTTTGCTCGGAATGAAATTTTTAATTAATGGATTTTTCATAAATAATCTTATTGTTGCAGAAGATATTTTTCCAACTTCATCCTTAATTTCAATCCTCATCAGTTTTGGGCTTTTACTCTCACTAGTTATTGTTTTTGCATTAATCTTGAAAGTGCTTTTAATATTGTATGAAATTAAAACCCGGCTAAAAGATAATATTGCAGTCATCACATATTCTTTTATTCCAATTCTATTTGCGCTGGTAGTTTTATTTCCCGTTGAATATGCGCTCTTTGGGAAGCATTGGATTATATTTAATCCTTCTCCATTTTTTATTCGATCCAGCGCTGCGTGGCTTTTATCTGGTATTGAATTGATTTTGATGATTTGGAGTTTAGTACTGCTTATAATTGGTGTAAACGTTCAAAGCGCGAGCAGAATATTCTCAATAATCATCGGTGTGATTTTAACAATACTGCTAAATTTAGCTTTTCTTAAATTCGTTACTTTTTTGTAAGCGAAGAATCATATCCTCAACTGCTCCGTAACGCAATCCGCGTCCGCTGACGTAAATTATTTCGGCAGCAATAATTTGTCTGATTGTATTTAAAATAATAGTGCCCGCCAGAATTATATCCTCACGACCTTCAACAATTTTCCCATATTTTCTCAATATATCACTTGGAATTAATTCAGAAAATTCATCGATAAAATTATTCAAATCGGTTCCGCTTAAAATGGATTTTTCAATCTTTTCCTCAGAATAATCTTTAAGTCCTTGAACCATACAACTTAATGTCGTTGGCGTTCCGGCAACAGCAATAGAGTTTAATCCTCTCTCGATGGAAGATGGGAGTGCAGAAAATATATTCGCGGCGTACTGCCTCATTTCATTTAACGCATCAATTGAGACAGGATAGTTCTCAACAAATTTCTCTGTTAAACTTACAGCGCCAATCTGAAAACTTTTTTTGTATTTGATCGCATCCTTATTGCCGAATATTAATTCTGTGCTGCTTCCTCCGATATCAATTACGCAATTATCCTCAAAATCCCTAAAGGAGCTTACCGCTCCTAAATATGAATAGTACGCTTCTTGTTCGCCCACTATCACATCGATTGAAAAACCAGTTTCCGCCTTAGCTTTATTAGTGATGTCTAAAGAATTTGAAGCAATTCTCATTGCATTTGTGGCATTTACCAAAACTTCTGCACAATCAAATCTATTTGCAATCTCTTTATATTGTTGTAGAATATCGATCAGTAAACAAATTTTATCTTCGCTAATCTTACCGCCGGGTTTCAAACCCTTGCTGATTCTGGGAATTTCATATCGGTTAATGAGAGGTTTCAGATTCCCCCCGATAACATCAACTTCTGCAATCAGTAAGAGAACCGTATTTGAACCAATATCTATTGAAGCAACATTCATTATTTTTTCTTAAGTTTTGATCACAATAAAGCAACTTTTTGATTTCCGGTTTTTGAATATACGTATAGTTAGAGAAAAAAAGTGAAACTGAAAGAAAAAGAATTTGAAATTGTGTTGCAAGATTTAAAATCACTCGCAAATCAAATGGGCGCAAAGGTACGATTTGAAAGAGGGGATTTTAAAGGAGGCTATTGTTTAGTTAAAGACAGTAAAATTGTAGTTATTAATAAATTATCGAATCTGCAAAGGAAAGTTGTTACATTGGCAGCGGCTTTAAGAGAATTAGGAATTGATGAAGTTTATCTAACACCTAAATTAAGAGAGGTTATTGAGGAGATGACGGAAAATTAAATGAAAGTACTAGTTCTAAACGGACCAAACCTAAATATGCTGGGAGCAAGAGATAAAAATCACTATGGCGAATTATCACTCGACAGCATCGAAATACTTCTGGAATCGGAATTTCCTGAAATAAAGTTTGAATTCACTCAGAGTAATTTGGAAGGCGAGTTAGTTGAACAAATTCAAAAAGCGCCAAGTTATTTTGACGCAATCATCATAAATCCGGGAGGATATTCTCATACTTCTGTAGCCATTCGTGATGCTCTGGAAATTTGCATAATCCCCAAAATTGAAGTACATCTCTCGAACTTAGCAGAAAGAGAAGAGTTTAGAAACAAATCGATAACTGCTGCAAAAACAATGGGCTGCATTTCAGGGTTTAAAGAACATAGTTATTCAGCCGCAGTGTATTTGTTAGTGAAATTATTAAAGAAGTAAAAATAATCTTCTTCCTAAAAGCATTCAGAGCAATCCGCCAACCTATTACGAAGTAACATATTGCAGTATTAAATTAAACTATACTCTAAATTAGATTTAATTTATTGATAATATATAAGTAAATAGTTATTTTCGTTCAACAAAAACGGCAGATGGTGCAATGAAAGATTTTGGAGTTAAAAAATTATACTATTCGATTAGTGAAGTAAGCAAACTTACCGGATTAGAACAGTATATTTTAAGATACTGGGAATCTGAATTTGATCAACTAAAACCTTCCAAGAACAGAGCAGGCAATAGAATTTACACGAATAAGGATATTTCAATTATCCTTAAAATCAAAAAATTGCTCCGCGATGAGAAATATACAATTGAAGGAGCTAGGAACATTCTTAATGAGCCTGTAGCTGCAAAAGAACCTGAAGTTGCAAAAGCTGAAATTGTTCAGGAAACGAATCCAGTTCAATCTAATGATAATGAAAACGGATCAGTGGAGTCTGCTCTGGAAGAGTTGAAAAAGTTTTTAGTTGAATTACAAAATAAGTTATAATTATTCGGAACGTGGCGCAGCCCGGTAGCGTACTTGAATGGGGTTCAAGGGGTCGCAGGTTCAAATCCCGCCGTTCCGACAATTGCAAACCGTTATAGCGTAATAAGTTATAGCGGTTTTATAATATCTTTTGTAAGGGGTGAATCTGGTAGTTCCGAGGCTAATGGTAGCTAAAATTTTGTTTGCATCAAGCATACTGCGAGTTGCGATGTAATGTTCCCACGTTGTTTGCATGTTCGCATGACCGGAAAAAATTCTTATCGTTTCGAAATCGTAGCCAAACTAAATCCGCAGCCTTCATATAAATAACGGAGGAGTATCCCTGTTCAAAATTCAATCAATAATCAGAGAGAATTAAATTATGTTTTACATAGGTTTCTTCTTCGATATAATTAATTATAATCATGCTCTTAATCTTGGTTTAGAGGCTTATTGACTAATCCTCAGCATTCTTCATGGTTGCATTTCATTTGACATTTGACCTCTTCCATTTGACATCATTCTTTGAATTTTATTATTTTCCCTTTACCCTATCACTCTGTCTTTCCCATATCCATCTCCAATCACTCTCTTTACAAACTTTATAACTTGACGAACTTTCCAACTTTATGAACTTTATAACTTGACGAACTTGACAAACTTGATAAACTTTTCTCCACCATCTTTTTTTTAATCAGAAATTTTTCCTATTTTAAGCTGAAGGCATTTTTACTCTCATATTCAATTATCGCTGAGAATTCTCTAAATTTATTTATGCCTGGACAATAAAGAGACAATAAATAATCGAAGTATGTTAGTACGCGCATTTTTTTGAGCGGAGACTAGTGATTATGTTTTGTCAATTTTTATTTATAGGCTTGAAATGAATTATTCGAGTGCTCTTTTATATTTCTCTCATCCAATTTATCCCAGTAAAGCAATTTGCAGTCAAGTTCAATTCATGTTTGTGAATATATTCTATAATTGTCATGAATGGTCTTTTCGTGTTTATTTTCCCACTTTGTATTTTATCATTTGTTATTTTATCATTACTTGTTTGTCAACGACCATTCATTGACGCGTGGGACAAAAATTTTTACTACTAATAGCTGAAAGTGAAGAAGGAGAAGGAAATACTTTTACTTTCAGTTTGCTTAATTTTGTGCAATAGTATTGAGTATTTAGTAGTAAAAAAAATAATAAGGAGTTAGGAGAAAGGGCTAAAGTTTTTTTAATTGTGCAACACACTCGAGTTCAAATGGAATCAATAAAAAAAACATTTGATATGAGAGAATTAAATTTGTTATTAAATAGCAAATAATTGTCAACGAGAAATACATGAAATCAAAACTTATCATTATTGCCGCTGCTGTTATCTTAGTGGTAACAGTAATTCTTTTATTCTATCTTCATTTTGAGAGCGAGAAAGAGGTTGTCCGGCGGTTCCAAGTTGAACAGCTTGTTGCTTCACGCCGGCTTGCAAGAGAAGTGGAATTGTACTTGCACGATAGAGCTCGAGGAGTAAATATACTCTCATCTTTTCCGTCGCTTCAAAATCGTGATATGAAACAGATTGAAGCAGACATTCAAAACTTCTTTGATTATGTAAAAAAAGATCACGTTAAGGCGATCAGCGTTTATGATGAAAAGGGAACAATAATCTACTCGACAACTAAAGATGCTATTGGACGCAGTTACGCTGGATGCGATTTCTTTCAATGGGCAGCGAAAAAAGAAAACAAAGGAAAGCAATTTGTTTCTTCACTAATACAAAAAACAGATGATAAAAGCGCGTCACATTCTTACTTTCGTATTCTTTTGGTTGTGCCTATTTATCAAAAGGCAGAGGGTGCAAATCATGCAGAACGTGCAGATAAATTTGCAGGCATTGTTTCTTCAACCATAGATTTAGAGGAAGTTGTTTCTGCTTTCCTTCCAATGGTGAGAGCTTATGCTCATAAGGAACATGCATATATATTGGATAGAAACGGAACAGTGCTGTTCCACAGCGAACATCCGGAAATGGCTTTGAGAAATATCCGTTCGTCGGAACGATCCTTCGGACAAGATAAAACTTGTTTTCAATGTCACACCTCATTCGATCATGTAAAAACAATTCTTTTCGTAAAGGAAGGCGCTATTGAGTATGCGCTTAAAGAAATGCCAAATAAGTTAGCGAGTTTTTCTTCATTAGAGTTAATGAATATTTCATGGAAAATTGTCATCTCCATTCCTTATAAAGAAGTTTACGGATTCATTAATAGAAATTTGTATATGACATTAATTCTTATTGGTATAATCACTCTAACACTTATTGGAGGATCTTCACTAATCTACCGCAGCAACCGGTTAAAGATTAGAGCGGAGGAAGAAGCAAAACAGTGGATGGCGAAGCGGGA
>JAHJTX010000335.1 GCA_018829545.1 Bacteroidota bacterium
ATAATAAATCGCATTCGTTATAATTCTTTTCAAAATTATTACTAAATGTGGAATTTTACAAGTTAAGAAAGTGATCTTTATTAGAGTAAGAAATGACAAACTCCTCGATTATTCTCTGCTTGCTGAAAAGAAGATCAAAGAAATTTCCAGTTGACTTGGATTGAGAGATTAACAAGTTCTCTTTTATAATTTTGTTCATTGTTTATGAACTCGTACCAGCCTGCGCATTTAATATAAATCGTATCCAAAACTTGGTAGTTAATTTCCGAAATAGGTCCGTAACTCTCATACTTTGTATCCGGAGTTTTACGGTTTTTAAGAAATTTAAAAGTCCTTAATTCAAAAACTCGAATGCCGGCGGCAAATTTAACGGCGCCAATTGCATATTCAATCTTTGGCTCAAGATAACTTTCCTCAATAAATCTGATTGGTCTGCCTTTGAAATCTGTCCAGTTAAAATCACCTTGTTCAGAAAGTTTCACGTATCCAATAAAAGTGACTTTAACATTTTTATTCAGCCTAACTTGTGACGAATCTTTTAACAGAAATTGGCGGAACGAATAACTTTTGAAATTTGGATTTAGATCTTCGAAATCGTATACAGTATAGTTGGCGAGCACTTCAGCATTATTCTTTGAGGTGACTACCGAATTTGAAAAGTCGCCGCCAGAAGAAAATTTAAGCACCCGCGTTGTGCTGTTATTCGAACTTCGAGCCGAATAAATATAGACAAGTTTATTAAAGCTCCCTTCGAGATTTGCATAAACGTTAAAAGCGGGAGTTAGTTTTCGTAAATAATAAAGTCTAAAAATGGAAAGCAGCTCATCTCTATCATCGAAATTAATTTTGCTGGGAGTATCATATTTTAATTTTCTGTGAAACAAACTAAAAGTCAAAAAATCCTTTTGTGTCAGTTCATAAGCTGCCGCCAAAGTAACAATTGCTAACTGAGATTTATTATTTTTTTGCTCTTCAAGTTCCTTTCGTTTGTTGTAAACTATTTCATTTGCTCCGCTAATATTTTTAGGAATGTGATTTTCGGTCCGCTCAGAAAAAGAGAGCCGAACCATTCCGTTAAAGTCTCTATAATTGTAGGAAACTGAAGTTTTAAAATCAAGTTTCAATTCTTCAATCGCATTATCGAATGATGAAGATGTTAAATTGGAAAGAGAAATAAATTTAGTTTCTCTTTCAATATTCCTCATTGCCAGCCCGCCTTCGATATCAAAAATCACATTTGAAGATTGCGAATTGAAAGAAACCTTATCCCGCAGAATATAATTTTCTTCCGATCGGCTTTGAATATTTTTGTCGATTTGAAATTCAAATTTTGTCAGCGAATCGGGGTCAATGTAAAAATCTTTTCGCAATTTTGAGTAAGTGCCGTTTATAGAATTCGAAATTCCTCTTTCAAATTCGTTGTGCACTCTCAGTTTAAAATTATTTATTACATTTTTTCTTGGGGCAATATCCTCTGTGTGCAGTTTTATTACAGAATGAATATCAAACTCATCAAATTTAACATTTTCAATTATTGCTTCGGCTCCGTATGTGTAACCTTCATCCTCAACTCCAATTTGCTTGTTGCGGGATAACCCCAAGAACGGTATTATTTTAATGTTTTCAGTAGGAGTGTATTTAGCGTACGCCGATGTAAATAATGTTGACGATTGATTAATCGCTAATTTTCTATCGTCATCGTAAACGGAATTTTCAATAGAGATGCCGCTTTTCAGAAAATCGGAAAAATCGTACTCGCCTAAGAAAGAGATGTACTGCTCATCTTTTATATTGATTTGGTTACTCTTAACGACTGTAGAAATAAATCTGTGATTGAATCCGCCGAAGAAATTATTTGTGCTCTGAGAATAGGTGAAAAATGTATTCAAGTTGTAAGTGTTCAATTGTTTTTCAAAAGAGGAACCGGCATTGTTCAATTGGAAGTTAGACTTGAGGAAGATCAGGCTATCGCTCTGAAATTGCGCGGAAAGCTGCTGGCAGCCAAGAGTGAAAAGAAAAATATATTTAAAAATTCTACTCAAAAAATTAATCCGGGATTATGGCAGAAATTAACACAATCTGAAAATAAAAAGAAGGTTATAAAAACAGAACTATTTCATCCATGGATTATTTTATAATTCTTAAAGCCGAGATAAATTTCTGTTGCAGCAGTTTTTAAAACCGTTGCTGTTGGAATTGCCAGCAGCATTCCAGCTATGCCCAAAACCTGACTTCCAATTAAAATTATTAGAATAATCATTAAAGGATGAATATCGGTAGCCTTAGCGAAAATGTTTGGTTGAATATATCCATTATCCAAAGTATAAACGATAATAAACATTATAGAAATTTCCGGCAGCATTGAAAAATCGCCAAACTGAATAAGGGATATTGCTATTGCCGGTAGCCCGCCGATTAAAGGCCCGAAGTATGGAACCAAGTGCCCGATGCCGGCAATAAATCCAATTGTAAATGCATTTTGAATTCCGAGAATTGCAAGACCAATTCCAGCCATTAAACCCACGATTACTGCATCAAAAATCCAGCCCCTTACAAATTTTCCGAGTTGTAAAGAGATTTTATGAATTACGTGAAAAGTAAATTCAAAATATTTATTCGGAGCAATGTTGACAATTCCCTTCACAATTTTTCGATGATCTTTTAAAATAAAAAATGTCATGAATGGGATTATGACAGCAATGGCAAGGATCGAAACCAGGCTGGAAACAATTCTACTTAAATTGTCCACAGAATCAAGAAATATTGATGATAAGAAATTTTCGATTTTTGTCGAGAATTCAGCGTAATTAAGGAAGGGTAGATAAACTTTTAATTCCGCTGATAATTGATCGATTAGAATAGACAATTTTTCATGTGAAAAACTTTGCGCTATCGTATTTGCCTGAATTGCAATTTTAGGAATGAAAACCGCTAAAATAAATATTACTGTAATCGCGCTGATAAAAAAAACTAACAGAACAGCGGTTATTCTGTTCGCTCCTTTATTCTCAAAGAATTGAATAATAGGATTATAGATAAAGGCGATAAAGATAGAAATTATGAGCAAAAAAATTATATCCGCAAAAACATATGCGATTAAAATTATTAGTACTGCCGCAACAATCGAAGCAACTATCTTCCCCGTTCTAGTAAAAGTTTGAACTCCCATTGACATTTTTCTTTACTCTCTATTATTATACAGAAAAACATGTATATCAATATACATTTTCTAAGATGACGACACCATTTTAACATAGTTATTGATATATTTCAAGTGTGAATTAATAAGAAATTTTGGATGAAAAATGGCAAATCTCGATCTAATGAAATCTGTCCGCGCAAAAGCCTCGCAGAGAAAGAAAACTATTGTTTTGCCCGAATCGCATGATGAAAGAGTTCTAAAAGCGGCTGAAATTCTTGTTAAAGAAAATATCGCTAAAGTAATTACTCTTGGCAACAACGATAAGATTTTTGAAGATGCAAAAATACTTGGCATTGATTTACAAGGAGTAAGACTGATTGATTATGTAAAATCCGATTTGATGAGCGATTTTACGAACATCTTCTACAATCTGCGTAAACACAAAGGATTAACAATTGAGCAGGCAAAGGAAATTTTGCAGAGAGATTTATTTTTTGGCGCTATGTTGGTTAGAGAAAGACATGCCGATGGTTTTGTTGCCGGTTCATTTGCTTCAACCGGAGATGTTTTACGCGCCGCAATTCAATGCGTAGGAATGCCCGAAGGGATTTCAATTGTTTCCAGCTTTTTCTTGATGATATTCCCGGATCAGACGTACAGTTTTGCGGACTGCGCCGTGGTTCCGAACCCCGATGCCTCACAATTGGCAGACATAGCAATCTCAACGGCAGACAACTACAAAAAATTAACAGGGGAAGAACCTTATGTTGCAATGCTCTCTTTTTCCACAAAAGGAAGCGCTGAGCATGAATTGGTTGACAAAGTTTTAGAAGCTACAAAAATTGCTAAAGCTAAACGTCCTGATTTGAATATTGACGGTGAACTTCAATTTGACGCAGCTATCATCGAGTCAATCGGTAAAAAGAAAGCGCCGGGAAGCACCGTTGCAGGCAGAGGAAATGTAATGGTATTCCCGGATCTTCAAGCGGGGAATATTGGTTACAAAATTGCCCAGCGCTTGGGAAAAGCTGAAGCAGTTGGTCCGGTTGTTCAAGGATTAAAAAAACCATTGTTCGATCTAAGCCGCGGATGCAGCGTTGAGGATATTGTAAACACAAGCGCAATTGCTGTCTTGATGGCAGAGTAATATTATACATTTACAAAATTAGCGGTATCCATTAAAAATGAGAACTGCTAAGCCGATATTATTAGCTGGCTTTCTATCTCCTCCAAAACAAACTTAGTGCATCATTTCACAAATACAGTTACGTATAAAATAATGGTTAAATGTATTAGCGCTGTCAATAAGATTAAAAAAAAATATAATAACTGAGTCCACTGCAAAAAGGCTATTTATTCAATTTTGAGAGAGAATATTAAACCGTTGAAACGGTTCGCAAATTCTCTAAGTTGTTATTAACCCACGACTTAAGTCGTGGGTTAATTTCGAAT
>JAHJTX010000001.1 GCA_018829545.1 Bacteroidota bacterium
AGGCAAATCAAGATACACGACAATTTGCTAAAGACCCTGACAATCATTTTGCAAATAAGCTACTGACTTGCAAAAAATGTCAGCACGAGTTTGACAGACAAACAGCTATGATTTGGCAGAAAACAGCGAATAAACTTGGAAATCAAAGGACAATTGAAGAATACAGAAAACTTCAAAATGAATAATACCCCCCGCACAACAATTTTTCGGTGGACAGTTGCGCATTTTACCGACATTTATTCAAGAAACGGAAGATATATCGTTCGAGAAGAATCTTTAATAATACTGGACACTCGAACTGGAACAATTTATATACCATCAGGAAAGAAATATCTGGAGTTAGACAACTTTACTGAAAGAAATTAAACAAAAACAATGAAGAATATTATTTTACTTTTTCTACTAACTGCGATTTTTTGCTCTTGCAATTCGTCATCAAACGAAACCGAACCAAAAAAGTCTAAAACGGAAGTAGATTACGAAATTGCTGATATGTTTTTAGAATATGACGCAGAAAAAATTGGATTATTATCTATCATCAAAAATGTTCCGCACGAAAAAGCAAATTCGGTTTTGAGAGATTATTTGGCAAAAACACTTGGTTCTGCTCTACTAACAATGGAAAGTCCAGATTATATTGTGAAAGTAGTGGATACAATCGCTCAAAAAAATAATTTATCGAGAAAGTTAACTGCTTCAATTATATTTAGTTACCAATACGAAATGATTACGAGAGACGAAATTATTGAGGAAAGTATTGACGAAATGGAAGACTACGAACCAGAACAATATTAGTATGAATAAAACATTACTATTTGTCAAAGTAGTATTAGTAATCCTTTTTGTCGGTTGCTTATTTGATTGGAGTTATGGCTATTATCAATTGGTTAGATTTTTAGGAATGGTCGGTTTTGGAATTTTAGCATTTAACGACTACCAAAAAAATAAAACTTGGTTCTTAATTTGGCTTTCATCAGCCATTTTAATAAACCCGATTTTTAAAATTGCCCTCGGACGAGAATTATGGAATGTCATTGATATTGTTTGGGCTATTTTATTAATTGCATCAATTTTTATGAACAGAAAATTAAACAAACCGCATAAAAACGTTGCACAACAACGTATATAAAACATAGTGCGAGGTTTTGTAAACACTAATGGTTCGTGCATTTTTGGGAAGTCGCCAAATTTTTAAATTTGACTTATTCCCAAAAATAAAATTAATAAGAAAAATTTAAAAATTCGGCTTGTGTTTATCCGAAAAGTAATTGCTTGTTTTCTGCACTACGTTTCATATACCCAACCGTTGGGTGCAATGTTAAAAAAAATCACATTTGCATTATGAAAAGAAAAAACATTACGTTTACATTATGGAAAGAATTTATTTGGACACTTCAGTTTTTAGTGGTTACTTTGAACCTGAATTTGAACTATGGACAAAGTTGCTCATAGACAAAATTATAAAAGGAGAAATCAAAATGCTCTATTCGCAACTGACAGAAATTGAACTGAACCAAGCACCGCAATATGTAAAGGACTTAGTAAAACAAATCCCTGACAAGCATATTGAATTCCTTGCAATCACTGATGAAGCATCGGCACTGGCTGACCAATATGTAAAAGAAAATGTAGTTGGAAAAGCAAGCGTGGAAGACTGTAGACACATAGCCATAGCAACCTTGAACAATGCGGACATTTTAGCAAGTTGGAATTTCAAACACATTGTGAATGTTAGCAGAATATGAGGATACAATTCGGTAAATTACAAACTCGGTCACAAAATTTTGGAAATAAGAACACCAAGAGAAATTTTAAATTATGAAAACTGAAAAAAAACAAACGGGGAAGTCAACAATTGAGCAGTTGCGGGAAATTCGTGACAAAATAAGTGCCGAAACACAAAATATGACTTTTGAGCAACTGCAAAAGTATATTGAAGAACGACTGACAGAAACACTGCACCCAACAGCGGCTTGGCGTAAGCGGGGGGGCGTTGCTTTATGAAACTTTTTACAAATAATAAACTTGGTTTGCTACTTGACAAGGTAGTGCTACAAAGCCCCGCCTACGCCAAGCCGCAAACCGTTATCGGTTATTTTAAGACGTTGAAGACAGAGACACGGGAGGTAATAAAATTTATCTTTGACACATCTTAACAGTCATTCACGACTGACAAGGACGATAAATAAAAGGTGGATACCAGCGATTACTATAAAAACGGGGAAACACCGAAAAGAAAAATGAATAGGACGATTTAAAAAATTAGGAACAAAATGGAACAAGTTTATTCTCGCAACGCAAAAACGAATGTAGAAATTCGTTATGCCATTAAACGAAGTAAATTGACACAAAAAGAGTTGGCGGAAAAATACGGTATTTCTATAACTACAGTTGCTAAATGGAAACACCGAAGAGACAAATACGACCGCACAAGCATTCCAAACACCATTCATTATGCACTTACCGATAAGGAAAAAAAAACTATTATATCAATTCGTAAAAGAACTTGCTTGTCGTTAGATGAAATAACAAATGAAATGCAAAAACGCAATCCATCAATTTCCCGCAGTACAGTATATAGAACATTACGTTCGGCAGGACTGAACAGAGTACCAAAAGAAGTAACGACTATTGCCAACAAGGCCGAAAGCGAGCGGACAGTACGAAACGAAACTTTGTAGTTTTAATTTACTTTTGTGTTGGGTAACACAACATTGTAGTTGGACAAGGTTGTGCGGATTAATAAATTAATCGCTTCAGGTCAATAACACGGTAGTCAGAAAAGAAAAACAACCGATAACAAAGGCTATACCCAATAAGGGTTTTAGTGGTAAATTGAAAGTAAGTGCAAATTATAAACATTATTAATAAATTGAATCGGAAGTGCTACGGAATCCCTTACTGGGCATAGCCAAACCGTTATAAGCCATTTTAAAACGACACGACAATGAAGACACTTTCAATTGAAAAAGGATTTGACGAGGACGGTATTCGCTCCATTGCGGACAAAATCAAAACACGACTACACGACCTTGACAAGACCGTAGAAAATAATAAAGGACGATGGGCTTGGGAGCTTTTACAAAATGCAAAAGATTCTGTTGCTGACACAGACAAAAGAAAAGTTTCTGTTCAAATTGAATTAAACCAAAACAGAGTTGTATTCCGACACAATGGGACACATTTTGACGAGCAAGATGTTAGAGGAATAATAAACCAAATCTCATCCAAAGAAGTTACAGAAGGCACAAAGCGCAAACAAACTGGACGGTTCGGAACTGGATTTTTAACGACACATATCCTTTCAAAAGTTATTTACATTGAGGGAATTTATGAATCAAACGACAAAGAATTTTCGCGTTTTAATTTTTCACTTGACAGAAACGGAAAAACAAGAGACGATTTAATTCCTAAAATACAAAAGGCAAGACAAGATTTTTTAAACTCAATTAAACAGAATAAAATTGACACCCACGATGAATCGGCTTACAATACTTCTTTTGTCTACAACTTAGACACAGATGAAGAAAAGAAAATTGCAAGAGTAGGAATAGATGAGTTCACAAAACTTATCCCTTATGTATTAGCTTCCATTCAAGCAATTGATTCCGTTGAAATCATTGACAATATTAATAACTCCAAAATAAAATTTGAAAATAATAAAGAAGCAACGGACAAATTTATAATTGAAATTTTCAAAACAGAAGGGGAAAAGACAACTCCGATTAAGCTACTTTTTTCAAAAGACAATGATTTTGCAGTTAGCATTGCTGCAATTTTAGAGACGACTGAAAACGGATATAACATTCTTAACTTAAACAACATTCCAAAATTATTCTGTGACTTCCCATTAATCGGGACAGAAAAATTTTATTTCCCTGTAATTGTAAACAGTTTTGATTTTACGCCACAAACAGAGAGAGATGGAGTTTGGCTTAAAAAGAAAGATGATATTGAAGTCAAAATAAATAGGGAGATACTGGAAAAAGCAGTAGGACTTTATAAAAATTTATTAGTAGAAGTTGCCAAAGGCAACTTCTATAATCTATTCAATATTGCTGACACAAGAAATCCAGAAGCAGATGAAAAATACTTTGATGAAAAATGGTATCAAAACAAAATTCAAATTCCTTTAAGAGAATCTATTCAAATCACGCCAATTGTTGATACGATTAGAAACGGCAGAGTTGCGATAAAAGAAAATGATAGTTGTGTTGATTTTCCCTATGGCATAAATAAAGAGGAACGAGAAAAAATTTGTGAACTATGCAACATCCAAGAACATTTTGTTCTGCCGTTGCAAACTCACATTCATAAATGGAGCGATATTCTTTGGACTAATGAATTCAATTGCAATGATGAATCAATTTTAAAATTCATTTCGGGAAAGAGTAACATTAGTGAATTGCAAGAATCAATTGGAGAAAAAAATGTCTTTGAATGGTTAAATGAGATTTATCGTTTCACCATTAAAGAAAAGAAAAACCTTGAAACTTTTAAAAAATATTCTGTCCTTCCTAATCAGAAAGGAACATTTAAAAAGCGAAATGACATATCCAAAGACCAAATAAAAGATGATGAGTTAAAAAAAATTGCTCTTCAACTTGGCTATGATTATTACGATATTCTTCTTCCCGATGAAATTGATTTTGATGAATCCCCTTCTACAAAAACCAAAGACAGTATTGCAAGGCAAATCACTGATGAAATAAATAAATATTTAAAGTCGGGAGACGAAAAAGAAAATGTTAAGGTTGCAACAAGGCAACTCACAAAATGGTTTAAAGACAACGAGGAAGACGGAAAAAAACATTTTCCCGAGTTATACAAAAAGAGAGAGAAATTATTCCTTGACACTATTAAAGACCAAAGTAGTTTATATCTTGTTGCAGACAATGAGGAACAACTTCCTACCCTTGCAAAAATTGCTGAAGCAATTAAAGGTGACAGCAATATTCTTACGCTCATATTAAATTTAATTCGTGAAAAGCAAGAACTCAATGAACTTAAAGAGGTCGGAGAATATTTTGAAAAAGTTTTAGCAGACGCTTTAATACAACACGAATTTCAAGTTGAAAAAGTAAGTGTTGGACGGGATTTAATTATTACCCTTAAAAATAGCAAGACAGAATATTCTATTGAAGTAAAATCTACAAGGTATTATGATTTCGTTGCAATGACACCAGCACAAGGCAAGACAGCTTCCGCAAATCCAGACAATTATGCTTTATGTGTGATTCACAATGATGGCACAACGCCAACTGTTGAATATGTTAGAGACAATGCAAAATTAATTTTAGACATTGGTGAACAAGTTAATAAGAAAGTTATTAAAATGGAGGAATTTGAGAATAAACATTCAGAGATAAGCACGACAAGTGATGACATTGTTTTGGCATTTGAAAACGGACTGGATTACAAATATCAAATCAGTAACAAAATTTGGGGACAAGGGAAAACCTTTGAACAATTTATAAAGTTTATCAGCGACAGACAGACAACAATTCTTGAGACAGCATTGCAACTTGACGGAAAACAAAACGGCTTATAACAGCGGGTTTAAGAAATACGGGGTTCAGTGGGTAATTGAACAATTATGCAAGTAAGAAAAATTAGTAATAAACTGAAAAATAATAACAATAAAAACCCGCCCGAACGCAAAGCCACAAACCGTTGCAAGTAATTAAAAAACGAGAAAGTTATTGATTGTTTTAACAGAAAAGAATTGTATTTTTGCTAAAACATTAATTGTATGACAAGTAAAGAATTCATATTATCAGAAATGAAGCAACAGAAAAGAGAGTTGCAAAATCTTGGTATTGTTAAAATTGGACTTTTTGGTTCATATGTAAGAGAGGAACAGTCAGAAAAGAGTGATATTGATATTCTTATCGAATTTGAACCCGAAAAAGAAAATTTTGATAATTATATGTCCGTATATGATATACTTGAGAATTTGTTTAGAAACGAAAAAATTGAAATTGTTACAAAGAATGGATTAAGTCCATATATTGGCCATCAGATACTTAAAGAAGTAATTTATGCATAAAGACCCAATAGAATATTTAAAACATATTTTAGACGAATGAAAGTATATTAAGTCTGTGATAACTCCTGAACTTGAAAAAAATGAATTCTTAGAAAATGAGACTTTAAAGCGAGCAGTGATAAGAAGCCTTGAGATTATTGGAGAAGCAACAAAAAAGATTTCTGCTGACTTGAAATATCATTGGAATTCAATATCATGGAAAAATATGGCTGGAATACGAGATAGATTAATCCATGATTACATGGGAGTAAATTATTCAATAATTTGGGACGTGGTTAAAAATAAAATTCCCGAATTATATGACCAGATTGAAAGCGTAATTGAAAAAGAATCAAATAAATAAAAACTACTGGCAACACGCAATATAAAAAATTGGGCGAAAAGTCGTAAATATGAACGAATTACCAATATATAAACAGTGTAGGTAATTGAAAGTTTGGTGTTTCAAAATGCCCAACTTTTCATATTACCACCGTTAGCATTCATACAAGGGCAGACATGAACACAGAGTAATACAAAAACATGCTTGAAGGATAAAAGACGAATAAGAGTAAAAGAAACATAGTATTTATTGCTACAAGTTTGGATGGGTACATTGCCAACAAAAACGGTGGATTAGATTGGTTGCACTCAATTCCAAATCCTGACCAAAATGATATGGGATATGAATCATTCATAAAACATATTGATGCTCTTGTTATGGGACGTACAACATTTGAGACTGTTTGTAATTTCGATATTGACTGGCCTTACAGCAAGCCTGTTTTTGTACTGAGTAGAACTTTAGAAGCAATTCCGGAGAAGTACGAAGACAAAGCAGAATTAGTTAAGGATTCACTAACTAATATCTTAAAAGAAATAAATCAAAGAGGATACAGTCGACTTTATATTGATGGCGGTGCAACAATACAGAGCTTTTTAAAGGAAGACCTGATTGATGAACTTATTATCACAACGATTCCGATTTTGCTAGGTGGAGGAGCTCTATTGTTTTCTGAACTGCCTGAAGAATTGGAATTTAAACACGTGGAATCGAAGGTGTTTTTGGATGAGATTGTGCAAAATCATTACCAACGAAAAAGATAAAATGACAAGGAAGTACGAATGCTAACACATGGTATAGTGCATGCGGGTTTCAGAGGTTTGCGAAGGTTTGTGGCTCGTAAAATAAGTCGGTGTAAACTGATAGGAAATCGCCCCGAAATCCCGCACGACACCATACTATCAACCGTTAGGTTTCATGCTAAAAAAACAAACAACCAACAATAAAATAGAATTGATAAAAAATAATTAAATTTGTATCATGATTTCAAAGAATGACATATTATCAAAATTAAGGGAACTGAAACCCGACCTTTATCAAGACTATGCTGTTAAAGAAATAGGACTTTTTGGTTCATTCTCTGACAATACATTTACAGAGGATAGTGACATTGATATCCTTGTAGAACTAGAACGACCAATTGGATGGAAATTCTTTTCACTTGAATTATACTTAGAGAAAGTGTTTAACCGAAAAATTGATTTGGTAACAAAAAATGCTCTAAAAGAACAAATAAAAAACATAATACTAAAACAAGTCAATTACGTTTAATGAAAAAGGAAAACAGAGCATATCTTATGTACCTTGAAGATATTCTGACTGCGATGAACAGAATTGCTGAATACATTGATGGAATGGATTTCTATAAATTCAAAAGAGATTATAAAACGGTTGATGCTGTTATAAGAAACTTTGAGGTTATTGGTGAAGCATCAAAGAATTTACCAAAAGAAATTAAAGAGAAATATAACGAAATTCCTTGGGCATAAATGTATTTGTTGAGAAACAAAGTAAGCCATGAATATTTTGGAATTGATGACGAAATAATTTGGGATGTTGCATTGAATTATTTACCCAAAAACAAAATACAAATTGACCAAATAATAAAAAATGAGAATAAAAAGCCCATCCGCTAACAATGCATTTAGTTTATGGCGGGTTACGTTCTGAATATGAACATTTTAGTTCCAAATATAAATCGGTGTGTGTTGAAAGATTTGTCTTTCAAAGTCCGCCACAAACCATATGCTTCCCGTTAGCTTTAATAAGATGAGGAACACAGCAACTATGAAGAAAATAATATTAGCGATTCTATTAATTTGTACATTAACTAATTTGAGTGCACAACCAAAAATGGTTATACCTTTTGAACCTCAAATATTTAAAGGAGTCAATCGAACAAGTATTGTATATGAGATTCATCTAAAAGATAGCCTGAATAGAAATATTGCAATAGAAGAATTTAATATAAAAAGTAAGAATACCTTGCTTTTAAACGATTTAGAATTTATCAGCTATGATTTCAAGGCTGACACAAACAGATTTTTAAAGAATATCTGGATTGATTTAGATACCTTACCAACAGTTCTTACAAATACTTTAAAATGTATTATTAATGGGAAAGAATTTGTCATTGAAAAAGATATAACAATTAAAGACAATGTTCCATTAGTAATTCGCCAACCTTTTAAAGAAGGAATATGGTTTATGGCAGGAGGACCAAGTGATAGTTCATATCACAGAACTTTTTCTCAAAAAATCCAAAGCAAATATGACACTGATTTGGGCGGATTTATATTGGGATACTGTAATCAACGTTTTGCAATTGATTGGATAGGTCTGAATGATAAATACCAATTTAATAAGAATGAAGGAAATGCAAATAGAGATTTTTATGGATACAATAAAGACGTTGTTGCTGTTGCTGATGGCAAAGTAATTTGGACTAAAGATAGTATCCCTGACAATATTCCACCAAATTATCCCGATTCAATTTATGCTGCTGAAACTGCACTCGGAAACTGTGTTTTATTAGATATTGGAAATGATATAGTGGCTTTTTACGCACACTTAAAACCAGGTTCAATTAGGGTCGTGATTGGAGACAAAGTAAAAGCAGGAGATATAATTGGTAAACTAGGAAACTCAGGACCTTCAACTGGGCCACATTTGCATTTTGATTTAAGAAAGAGGATTATCGAACCATTTACTAATGGATTAAATAGGTATTATGCTCAGTCTGTATCATATGTATTTAATACTTATGAACTGATTGGAACTGGAATAGATGAAAATGAGGATGGTGAGCTTGAAAAAATAGAAAAAAATAAAAGGATAGTAAATCAAAAACTACCTGAATCAAATGAGATTATTATAATAAGCCACTGACAAAACTTACTAAAGCTAACAATGTATAAAAATAATAGCCGAGACAGTAGTAAAATCGTAGGTTGTAGCGCGCTTCAACTTTCTTGTAACTTGAAAGGAATGAAGCCCGCAATCGGCAACTATTCTTATACCAACCGTTGTGTGCCATTTAAAAACAGAACATCTATGAAACAACAAGCATTAATAATTTTAGGGTTCTTGATGATATTTTCACAATTGACATTTGGACAAGATACATTATGTGAAAACTGTATTGAATATTCATTAAAATTAAATGAAAATAAGTTTAAAGGGAGTAGCCTTCAATTTGCTGGATATGATGTTTCAATGATATTGCCTTCTGATTTCGTAGAGGACAGTTTAAGCATAAATTATTTGTTCAAGACTATTCGTAGTCATGATATAAGAGGAGAATTCATTTTTCCAAATGGACAAACGACGGAAATAAATTATTCAATTATACCT
Source organism: Bacteroidota bacterium (assembly GCA_018829545.1). Taxonomy (GTDB): domain Bacteria; phylum Bacteroidota; class Ignavibacteria; order Ignavibacteriales; family Melioribacteraceae; genus JAHJTX01. The sequence goes on from JAHJTX010000001.1 coordinate 9,726, forward strand.
TATCATAATTCAATGACTGTTTTTATGAAAACATCTAATGGTTGGTATCCTTGGGATAAATTAAGGATTGAGAATAATAAATTGATATTCTCTTACGATTATTGGTATTGCCCTCCAGCTACGAAAACTGATTTGGAGATTTTAGACTTATGCTTTGAATATCTGAAAGATTCAACAAACTGGCATAAAAAAGATGACAGAAATTGCGATGATGATAAAATAGATAAAACTTGGAGTTTATTTTGTGCTATAAAAGTCGCTACAATTGAAAAATATGGCGAATACAATCACCGGGGGACAGTAATTCAAAGAACAAGATTTGTAATTGACGAACTTTATCCAAATCATGAATACTCACATACACTAATGGATTTTAATAATGATTCATCTACTAAATTTGATGACATAATAAAAGTTCTTTCAATTGTAAAGGACAGAATCAAAAAAGAATTGGAAACAAGTGAAAAGTAAACGGCACACAACACCTCATAAAATTTATGCTTACATTTAAACTAAATAACGAACTGACAAACATTCAACTAACGATTTGCTACGTCCGAAAAATCTCCGATTTCTCAGTCGCACAAATCTTATAAAATCCCGTTGTGCGTCATTATAAACAACGATAGTGCAAATAGATAGCTTGGAAAATACGATGAAAATAGAATCATTAAATAAAGTCGAAAAATTCTGGGATAGGACAGCAAGTAGCTATGATAAGGAAGAGAAAAAAGATGAAAAAATTTATCTGCAACTTATAGAAAAATCAAAAGTCTATTTAAAATTGACAGATTTTGTTTTAGATTTTGGTTGTGGAACAGGACTTGTTTCAAATGAAATAGCAAATTCTGCAAGGAAAATTCATGCGATTGACCTATCATCAAAAATGATAGATATTGCTAAAAACAAAGCAGAAAAGCGAGAAATATTTAATATTGAGTATATGCATTCAACTATTTTTGATAGTAGACTGAAGAAAGGAACATTCGATATAATTCTAGCTTTCTATGTTTTGCATTTAGTAGAAGATACACAAGCCGTTATTCAAAGAATTAATGAATTACTTAAACCAGGTGGCTTTATAATATCAGCAACGCCTTGTATGGGCGAGAAACTGTTATTAAGCCGTATATTTTCAATTTTTAGTAAAGTTGGAATTGTTCCTAGAATAAAATCCTTCAAACTTTATGATTTGGAACAATCATTGACAGATGCAAATTTTACTATTGTTGAGGATGATAAATTAGTTGGAACATCAAATCAATATTTTACTGTTGCAAAAAAAATAACAAATGGATTTAGAAAAACAAAAAGTAAGATTTGCGGGTTTGCTAATTATTACGGGTATGATTGCAGGGATTTTTAGTGTAGCACCAGCGATTGATTCTTCAAAATATTTAACAGAAGCTGCAGCAAATTCTAATCAGGTGATAGTTGGTGCTATCTTTCAATTTATAATGGCTCTTGCTTATCTAGGAATTGGGATTTTGTTATATCCCATTATCAAAAGGTTTAGCAGTAGTTTGGCAATTGGCTTTTTTAGTTTGCGAATAATAGCGGCATCTCTTGTAATTTTTGGGACCATATTATTATTGTCAATTTTAACTTTAAGCCAGGAATTTGTAAAAAGTGCTTCTCAGAATATTATGGAATTTGAAGCTTTAGGAAATTTGCTCAAAATTACACGAGACTATATTAATCATGTGTTCATGATTTTAGTTTTATGTTTTGGGAATTTTATGCTGTATTTATTACTAATTAAATCAAAACTAATTCCACTATGGCTTTCTCTATGGGGATTACTTGGAGGATTATTGTCTGCAATTGCAAGTATTATGCTTTTGTTTCAGGTATTTGAAGTTATTACTACTGAGTACCTGATTTTAAATATGCCAACAGCATTGTTAGAGTTGATTTTAGGAATATGGCTTATGATGAAAGGATTTGATAAGAGAGCATTATTAATTGAAAGTAGATAAATAACGAACGCACAACAATGTGTATAATCCATAAGGGTTCCAGAGGTTTTCGAGCATTATCACCCGCATCAAATTTGGTGCATCTTGATAGGTTTAAAGTCCGAAATCCCTTACGGATCATACACTAGACGTTGTGCGTCATGCATGAAAAAATAGACCGTCAACACAGAAAACAAAAAGCTTTAACCAGAAAGATTATGAGTATAAGAAGAATCAATCTACTTGGAAGAATTGAAAAAGTTGGCAATGCTCTGCCTCATCCTGCCGCTTTGTTTGGAATATTCGGACTAGCAACCTTACTATTATCCTTGATAGGTTACTATCTGCAATGGGAAGGAGTTAATACAGGCAACGGAGAAACCATTAAAATAGTAAACCTGCTTTCAAGAGATGGTCTTCACAAGATTCTTCTTGAAATGGTTAGCAGTTACACAGGTTTTGCACCTTTGGGTATAGTTATGGTTGCAATGTTAGGTATAGGGATTGCCGAAAGTAGCGGACTTATTAAGTCGGCGATAAATATGTTGCTAATAAAAGCACCTAAAAACTCTGTTACTTTTGTGATTGTATTCACAGGAATACTTTCTAATATAGCCTCAGATTTAGGATATATTCTGATTATTCCTTTAGCTGGAGTAATTTTTCATTCCTTAGGCAGGCATCCTATAGCTGGAATGGCTGCGGCATTTGCAGGGGTAAGTGGCGGATTCAGTGCAAATTTGTTTATCGGAACAATAGATCCATTACTAGCTGGTTTATCAACTGAGGCTGCACAAATTGTAGATCCGGATTATTATGTCATGCCTACAGCCAATTATTACTTTATGGTGGCATCAACCCTTGTTATTGCTATTGCAGGCACGTGGGTAACAAAAGCTATCGTTGAGCCACGACTTGGAAAATACACAGGCAACATAGTGAAGGAAGAAATCACTAATTTAAAATCAGAAGAAAGAAGGGGTCTTAAATGGACAGCCTTAGTTTTCCTGTTATTTATAATTATAATTGCGTTAGGTCTTATTCCCGATAATGGAATTTTACGTGGCGCTGACAATACTGTACTTCATTCACCTGTGCTAAAGGGATTTATTGCGGTTTTATTTATTATAGCGGGAACTTGTGGAATTGTTTACGGATATGTAACTGGCACTTTCAAAAAACATGAAGATGTTATAAATGGAATGAACAGCAGTTTTAAAGGTTTGATTTCCTTTTTGGTTTTAGTCTTTTTTGCATCACAGTTTGTTGCCTGGTTCAAGTGGAGCAACCTCGGTATTATGGTTGCCGTGA
>JAHJTX010000336.1 GCA_018829545.1 Bacteroidota bacterium
CAACAGTTTTGTTCCTTCAATAATTTGTACGCTGATTTCGGCTGTATCCGAGTTTGCGCCATACTTCGATATTACTTTTGTTTCGCCATTTGCTTTCCCTTTGAAAAATCCAAGCGAATCGATTAAGCCTATTGAAGTATCAAGCACAATCCACTCGATCTCGTTCTTGCTTAAATTCTGTTTAACTCCATCGATATCAAACGTTGTTGCCTTAAATTCAATTGTCGCAAATGTATCCGCAAGAGCAGTCTTGGGAGAAATGAAAATAGTTCCGATTCCTTTTACAACAATTCTAGCAGTATCCTTTAGCCCTTCATATTCAACTACAACGAAAGAAGTGTCTTCAATAGTTCCTGCCGTAAAATCCCCGGAATTGCTAATTGCACTTCCGGCAATATTGGACGAATAAACAAGTTTTGAATTATTTATAGAAATGGGGTTATAATACTCATCGTATCCAACATTTTTGAATTTTAGATTATCCTTTTTAAATAAGCGGAAATGATCAGGCTCAATTTGAATTGAAGTTAAAGTGCCCTTTGACGCAGAAGTAAAGACACCAAGACTATTATGCACGCTTCTCTCGCTTCCGTCGGATGGAGAATTTTCTACTTCATCTCTGACAATCAAAGTAGTAGAACCGCCCCCATCGAGATTCATCCCATGTTCAACTCCAATATAAATCATGAAATCAGCCAATTCAATTAAATTCATTCCTCTGCTTGATGCCTGTCTTCCATCGATAGTTACAAAAAATAACTTTGTGCTGTCGGCAGAAAATCCAATTGCGCTTCGCGGATGAATATCGGTATGAAATGTACTCGTGCCGCCTTCCTCGCGGTAGCCATCAATTGCGTAATTCCCGCCATCTTTTACTATTCGCGGAAAACCGCCAATAAGCTGCTTTAATTTAGGCAGTGCGTTCGTAAGACCCATGTATAAACTAATCGTATCGCCAAAATGAATATTTTGTGTGATAAAATCCGAGGCTGAACCTTCTCCCGATAGAACCGCTTTATTCTTGTTCAAAACCGCATTGCCGCTTCCAATGCTTTCCACAACAAATTTCATGGTATCGTTTACAAGCCACTCATCTGTAGGTGAAATTACAAGTTCCTTTACGCCAGCGCCTGTTGAAGTGGAAGTTCCATAATATGAATTATATAAAACCATCCAATTGGAATTGCGGGCTTGATTAATTCCTTTTATTTCAAATTTACTTCCGCCTGCAATAACAAAACTTGAAAACCTATTGGTTGTAATCGCGGGATTATTATTAATATCCAAATTAAATGTTGCCCAATAATGACCGGCATCTTCCTGCTTTATGAGTTCTCCATTTATTACTTGGGAATTAATAGGAGTGGCGCTATAGAAATCTCCGTTAATAGCGCCTATGGCGGTGTGACCTTCACGGATTTTACTATTCAATTGAGTTCTTACAGTCCCGCTGCCTTTTATATTATCATTGGCTATTATTGATTCAAGAGTAATCATAGGGTTTGTTAAATCGATTTCTAAAACGTTTAGCGTCCAAGGTTGAACAGGTTCGAGGTATTTTTTGTGAACAACTCCTGGTCCGACATCTGTAGTTGAGATGTTGATATAATTTGGTTGAGCAGTAACATTGAAGCAGATAAAAGCGGTTAATAAAAGAATAAAATATTTCACACAATCCCCCGTATTTATTAATTAAATCGGCTAAAAAAATATAAATATTGAGTCCACTCCGAAAAACCCCAAACGGGTTAAAACCCGTTTGGGAAAGTTTGTTTTTAGCTTGTTATCCCCACGTTAAAACGTGGGGTTAATAACAATATGACTTTTCAGAGTGGACTCAATATTAGATTCAGCATAATCAGCAAATTCATTAAAATTTTAATCCGTACCAAACGACATACGGTTTGATGGATAGCAACTTATTTTGAAATTTACATTCTGCAATTCGGGACATGAATTTTGTAGACTTGGGTAAAGCGCGCCCATCTCGGGACGCAACTTCCTTGTATGTTCTTGTCCAATGAAAGTTTCCAGTTTTCTAAGAAGAACATAGCAAATGCTACGCGTTAATTATTATTTAAGAACTTAGTATCCGATAAAAATCTCCCTGTTAGTTATAACTATTTTTTCGCTTCAAACTTACTCAAACTCTTTGCAGTTAAATTCAGCACAAAATTCCTTCATTACCTTCCCGAAAATATCTTTTTTAACAATGCCAATTTCTTTTACTAAAAAATTTTTGTGCAGATTGCCAATCTTCGGAACAATAACCACGGAAGTCTGTTTTAGCAATCTTTTTCCAGATCACCATTATTGATATTAATTCCTTTAAGTTCGAGATTAGTAGTTAATGGCAGGTAGAGGAAATCTTCGTCTTTATATTCTTTGA
>JAHJTX010000337.1 GCA_018829545.1 Bacteroidota bacterium
AACCGGTAATGTTACCGGATTGCCATTTAATCCCTCAAGCAGTCGGTTACTAATTTTATCTTCCCACCGGTCTCCAGCCGAACCAATTATAACAAATTTATAATCAATCGAAGTAGTTCCACCAACATCGTAAGTTCCAGTAAAAATTCCATTTTCATCAAAATCATTCAACAAATATTCTTTACCTTTCCAATCTGTGAAATCACCTCTGACAACAACGCTATCTTTTAAGAATACGAAGTTCCCGAGTTTCAGCTGTACATTCATATTCACTTGGAATGTGACATAATTTTCAACTAAAACTGAGGTGCTGTCATCGTTAAAGTAACGAACCGGTAATGTCATCGGCAAAGTTAAGATTAAATCTTTTCGGAGGTTGATTGTTTCTAATAAAATTTCTCCTGTAGTACCACTTATTATTGCGAATTTAGAGTAAAAGTTTTTCGGTGCGTAGCCAACATTAAAAGTACCTGTATAAATACTATCTCCGTCCTCGTCAGTAAGTATTGCTCCATTTTCTTTCAAATAATTGAAATCGCCACGAACAATCAACGTATCGAGCGTCTTATCGAACTTCTTGAGATTCATCTGTACCTTCATGTTTGCACGGAAGGTTACAACTAGAATACTCATGTCAGCATCATCGAACCATACAATAGGCAGCGTTACCGGAGTGCCGTTTAAACCTTGGTAGTTTCGAGAATTCGCTTCAGATATAGTATCTGAACCACTTTTGAAAGCAAATTTGTATTCTATTGAAGTTATATTACCGACATCTTCTGTTGCAGAAAAAATTCCGTCAAAATCACCATCAGTTAATAATATTTCGGTAAATGCACCAAGCTGTCCTTTCACATATACTGAATCAAATGTATCGTTGAACTTTCCAGAATAACTTTGAGCCCTCATGTCAACTTGAAATGTTACTAGGTTTTCAACTGGTGGGGGAACTGCGCCCAAATATCGAGCAATTGCAAAGTCATCATCAGCGCTGCCTTCTGTATAGCCAAGCAAAAGAATTTTTCCGTCTGATTGCGTTACAATAGAATTTGCTATATCAGTACCGCCAGAAAAATCTGTGCTTGATGTTCCACTTATTTCTCCGTCGCCAAAACTATTGTCAACACTTCCATCAGAATTGAGACGCATAATAAAAAAGTCTTTTGTAAAGAAAGCTTTTTGCGTTCCTCCACAAATTATTTTTTCATCGAATGTAATTACTATATCCTTGAATTCTTCGTCACTCATCATTAAATCGGTGGAAAAAATACCATCAGTACTAAATTCTGTGTCTAAAGTTCCATCTAAATTGTAACGAACAACAACACCATCGCGACCATTAATGCCATTAATGTAATTTCCCGCAACTACAAGTTTTCCATTTTTCTGCCGAGCGAAGCTATTTACCGCTAATGAATCTCCTATTGTAGTTGTTACCATTCCGTTGGTCCCAAAAATACCGTTAAAATATCCTCTAGGCTCAAAGCTCCATAAAGCGATATCCCTCGAACCTGAAATGCCCCAAACAAAAGTTTTCCCACTAACTGAAGTAATTCCTTTTGCTTCAATATCTAACATGTCTTGCTCTGCAACCTGAGCATGTCCAAAGGATCCGTAACTTTCATCAATTGATCCGTCGCTATTTAAGCGCATAAGCAGCAAATCCTTTTTAGAATCTGTTGTCTTATAGCCACAGATTAATATCTTTCCGTCGCCCTGCCAAAGGATTCCATTAACTTCGGAGGGACCTTGTAGTTTTATTACCACTTTCCCATCAATTCCAAATTGTGAGTCAAGTTTGCCATCATCTTCCCCATTAATTCGAGCGAGTGCAATATTATCAACCCCGTTTATTGTAACTTTTCCGCCTAAAATAATCATCCCATCACTTTGCACGGTCGAAGTCTTGGCAACTGAAGGTCCTTCAGAAAAAGTTATATGGTCATCAAGCCAAAAATATTTGAGAGTTTTCCACGTTGTATCTCTGCGGCTAACATAGAAAGATTGGACTTCTTCATAGGTGGTTGTGCCAACTAACAAAATATTTCCATCTTTCATGCGTTTCGCATCTATAATTCTGTCATCCGATAAAAAATTCACCCTCTCTGTTATTTTTCCATGGCTGCCAAATTCTGTATCTATCGAACCATCTGAATTATAACGATACAAACCAAAATCGGATTCCGAATTTAAATAATGAGTACCCGACATAATAATTTTGCCATCATTTGTGATTATTGCCCCAGTGCAAATATTATGCAGAGTACCATCACCGATTGACGTTATATCTCTTCCGTCGGAAGAAAAAGTTTCATCAATAGAACCATCGCTGCCATTTAATCTGACAGCGGCAAAAGCATACTTATTGTTTTCATTTGGTGTTGAACCCGCGACTACAATTTTATCGTCTGTCTGAATAACGATTGAAGCAACAGAGCCGAAAGCCTGCTCGGTATTATAAGGGACAATTATCGATCCATTC
>JAHJTX010000338.1 GCA_018829545.1 Bacteroidota bacterium
TACATTTCCAAAGATTTTTTATTCAAAATTGTTAAAAGATTCTTTGCATTCAGTTAGCGATGCGCTTAACAACTCAAAGCATGAACTTGTAGCGAATTACGGTAATTCTACCGTAAATCGTTTGTTTGTTTTAACAAATACGTTGATCGGCGATCCCATAATCAATCTTCAAATTCCAAATAAACCAAACCTTGTAATCAAAAGTGAAGATCAAAAAATAACATTAGACAATATTGATGAAAGAAGCGAATACGTTGCTGCTGTATTAACATTTAAAAATTATGGAAGCGTTTCAGCAGATTCCCTTAAAATTTCAGTTCAAGATTTCTATAATTCTCAAAACGTATTTTCGTTCGAAGTCGAACTTTTAATTCCCTCATATATTGATTCTCTCTTCGTAAATGTTCCAATAAAAAACAAAGGTGGCGTGCATAGATTAATAGTTACTCTTGATTCCGCTAATGAGATTGAAGAGATTTATGAGGAGGATAACATTCTTGAATTGGAATACTTTGTTCCTTCAATTCAGTTGAAAACAAATTTGCTCTATCAGTACACAACCGGAATCGACAAACAGTTTGTGCTTTATTCTCCCATCACTGAACCGGAAAGCAACAGAGTTGAGCTTGAATACGCGAATGATGCTCAATTCATAAACAAAAAAAAGTTATTTATACAATTGGATTCGGTTGTTACAATTGTGGAGTTTGATTCATTAGAAGAAAACAAAAGATATTGGATTCGGTACAAATATGATAATGAAGAAAGATTTAGTTCATCTAAATCCTTTGTAAACTCTGAGCATAAATATATAGCTAACGATTCTTTGGGATTTTCCGATTTCTATTTGGAAAGGCTGAATAATAAAAATTTTCTTGAAGCGGGCGAAAAAGAAATAAAATTTGAAATTACTTCTGCAGGGTGGGACGATGGAAACGTTGCTGTTATACAGAAAGACGGCGTAAATTATATTCCATACTGGTCAACAGGGCACCATGCTTGCATATTTGATAAAGACAACTTGGAGTTCGCAGGATATCAAACATTCAATTTACTGTGGGGAGGAACCGCAGCAAAGAATGCATATATTAACTTTTTAGATACGCTATCTTCTCAATACATATTAGTAATTTCTGTCACTGATGAAGGCACTGTGCGATATTCTGAAATCAGAGATAAGTTAAAACTATTTGGGAGTACAAAAATTGATAGCGTAGGGTTCAGAGATGCGTGGGCTTTTATTGGCAGAAAAGGCGCAGCCGCAGAAGAAATTCATGAAATGTATAAGAAGCATTTGAATGGACCGGCAAAAATAAATACATCATATTTCAGGCGATATGAAAATGGTTCATTTCAATCCGGCTTAATTGGTCCTGCAGGTTCATGGTCTAAACTGAATTTACAATTCGAGAATTATAGTGATTCATCAGTTTTCATAAATGTGCTTGCTCGAAAAGCTAGTTTAGATTTTGATACATTGTTTTACGGTGCCGGTAATATTCTGGATTTAACAAGCATCGATGCTTCTGTCTATTCACATATCAAACTTGATGGCAGGTTAAATAACAGAACTGATCCACCGGTAATAGTAAACGAAATAAGTTGCGATTATGCTCTACCCGCAGAATTGCTGACAAATTATCAAACCGTAACTGTGTTATATGATTCCGTTTTTCACGGTGAAACTAATAAATTGAATTTTAGAATTTATAACGCCGGCGAGACAGCGGCTGCTGATTTTACTGTTAATGTTGATCTGCTCAAACCCGATAATACCATCAAACAATTAAATAGTTTTAATTCCGTCTCAATTGATTCGATGAGCTTTAAAAAGTATGAGATTACTTTTCAAGTCGACAGCAGTGACGGCGAAGGTCAATTCTATCTTGCCGTAAACATCGACCCTGAAATTAAAACAACTGAATTATTTAAGGATAATAATTATTACAAAATTCCAATAACTGTTAAAAGGGATACAAACGTAGTTACAGTTTCTGTGGCATCTTTAAGCGTTACTTATGACGGAAAGGATATTTATGACGGAGAATATA
>JAHJTX010000339.1 GCA_018829545.1 Bacteroidota bacterium
AAGTATTTCTTGCAAAGGTCTAAATCCAACTAATGCTTCCAACTTATCAATCGCGACAGCAATTTCCGGTTTGTGGTTTTCATCGGGATAATTTACCGGATCACGTTTGTGCAATACTCTTGCTTGCCGTTTATTAGGATGAGCCTGTATAGAAAGAGGCTCGCCTGCAGAAAGTACTTTGAAAAGAAACGGAAGTGTTTTGCCAAACTTTTCTACAACCGATTTACCCAAAATTTGATTTGGATATTTTTCAATGGCATCCGACAAAAACAGTTCTCTATCGCCAACAATTATTTTAGAGCTTGCGCTTTTGTGTGCTCCCATCCATAATTCTGCATAGGATATATTCGACTCTGGTGGAAATCCAATTAACTTTGGGATGAAGGCTGAGCCATTTTTTGTTCCCCAGCTATAATTTTGAATTTGGTTTATTAGTTTATAAGGTCGGGTTTCGATCATAAATTATTTGCTCTAAATTTTTATCAAAAATAAACAATACTTAACAACCTTGCTTAACCTTAACCAGCATTTCAGCGAACTTATTGTTTAAATTTAGATCAGTGTTTTTATGGAAACGATATTTTCATTTTTTAATCAGTGGAGAGCGTAACCAAATAGATGTGTCCTCCGTCAAAAGATCAAAATTTTGTAAAAATCCGCTTAGGAATTCATCATGAAAAAAAGCTTTCTCATTTGCATTTCGCTAATTTTAATTATTACGAGCAGTATCCAAGCGCAGCCAAACGGAAAGCAGCTAGCATTAAAAAAAAGCTACTTTGAAATCAAAATAGACGGCATAATCGATGATGTGTGGGCAACTGCTGATTCAATTATGGATTTTACGCAGCATCAGCCGTACTACAATCAAAAGCCTAACAGGGTTACAGTTGCAAAAATCTTAACTACAGATAATGCCTTGTACTGCTTAATTAAATGCTATGATGATATTGAAAACATTCAGCGGACAAAGGGAAAACTTGATGACTTCGCTGGAGATGTGGTTTCGTTGATGCTTGATACTTTCAACGATAAACGAACAGCTTATAAATTTGCAGTAACTGCAACGGGCGTTCGTGCTGATTCGCGGATGCTTGATGATGCACGAAATAGAGACTACAACTGGGATGGAATTTGGTTTGCAGACGGTGAGATTTACGATTGGGGTTACGTTGTGGAAATGGAAATTCCATACAAGTCAATTCAATATGATGAATCCCTGAACGAATGGGGGCTCGATTTTGATAGATGGATTCCGCACTTAAACGAAGATATTTATTGGTGCAGTTACGAAGAGAATGAGGGACAGCGTATTTCCAAGTTCGGCAAGTTGATTTTTAATGGGTTCAAGCCCTCCGTAAAAGGATTGAATTTAGAAATCTACCCCGTTGCAATATCCAAAGTTGAGGATTTGGGAAATAATAAATACGATATAGAACCGGACGCTGGCTTGGATATTTTTTATAATCCATCGCAGAAACTTACGCTTCAGCTTACGGCAAATCCCGATTTTGCACAGATTGAAGCTGATCCGTTTGATTTTAATATCTCGCGGTTTGAATCCTATTTTGAAGAGAAGCGTCCGTTTTTTACAGAGGGCAGCGAAGTTTTTCAAGCGTCAGGCAGAGACCGCAATACTGGTTTTTACAGACCGCTTGAATTATTCTATTCACGGAGAATAGGTAAAAAGCTGCCAGATGGGAATGAAGTTCCTCTATTATTTGGAGCGAAGGCTTTCGGAAGACTTGGCGAATGGGAGTACGGTGGATTTTCCTCAATAACAGGCGAGAAGAATTATACCGAAGATGGACAAAAATATACTGAGCAACGTGCAACATTCGGTTCAGTGAGATTGAAAAAACAAATACTCGATAATTCCTCCATTGGATTTCTGTTTGTTGGAAAGCACACAGAAGGCAATAACTTCGGCGTGTTGGATATTGACGGAGCTTTCAGAACTTCTAATTGGCAGCTTGCTTATCAGTTCGCAAGGTCTTTCAACAACTCCGAAGGCGATTATGCATTCTCTGCGGGTTTCACCAAATTTGAAGAAAATTCCATGACGCTTGTTAGAAGCAGATATGTCGGTGAAAATTTTGAAATTGATCAAGTTGGTTACGTGCCGTGGCAGGGAACTGCTGAATTGATCGCAATTCATGGACCGCGCTGGGTTTATGATACAGGGACATTGCGTTCATTCATGATTTACGGCGGAGGCGGAACCAGTTGGGAAAAGGTTGATAACTATACCGATCTATTAAGTGTTCTTGGTATAAATTTTCAGTTTCGGCAAAACTGGGGATGCGAAATGACATTGGTAGGCGGAAAATCCAAAGACGAGAATAAAAAGTATTCTTACTTTGAATCGAATTTCAGCTCGTGGTTTCATTCATCCCCTAATTGGAGCGGAAACTTTTGGGGCGGCTATGCGCGAACGTACAACTTTTCAAGAAACTATCTTGCATACTATTCATGGACGGGAAGCCGGTTTACCTGGAAAATTTTGGATTACTTGAATATCGGAACTTCGTATAATATGTGGGTTGAAGGCAACCCTGACGGGAATATTGAAGATATTACTTACAACGCAAGACCGTTCCTTTCGTTTACTCCTGTAAATGATTTGAACATAAGCGCGTATGTTGATAATTTGCTTGTGCGCTCAACAGACAAACTAGAACAAATGATATTTGGATTTTTCTTTGCTTATAATTTTTCTCCTAAAAGCTGGATTTACTTTGCCTTCAACGAAGTGCAGGAAAGAGCTTCTGAATTTAATTCTGCTGGCAATTTTATCGGTAAAAATCTGCGAACAACTGACCGCGCCGGTGTGCTGAAAATTAAATACTTGTATTATTTTTAGCGAGATCCATTTGGGAACATACAATTTTATAGACCACACTGCCGATATTGCAGTTGAAATTACTGCTGAATCGGAAAAGGATTTGTTCGTCACAAGCGCGTCCGCTTTAAGATACTCACTAATTGAAAATGATATCATTCTTGAATCCGACAAAAAAATAATTGAGCTTAATGCGCCCTCAATGGAAGAACTTTTGATAGATTTTTTGAATGAACTGAATTATTACTGCAGCGTAAAAAAGTGGTTATTTTCGGAAATTACCGTTCAAATTTTGAGTGAGGTAAAAGGTAACGCTGAAGTTAAATGTGTTTTAAGAGGCGGAGATATACCCCTCGCTGAATTGAATAAAATCAATGAAATAAAAGCCGTAACCTATCACCAGCTCGAAATCAAAAGAGTAGCGGGAAAATTAAAAACTACGCTTGTGTTCGATATTTGAGAAGAAAAATCATTTTTAACTTTGTGCGCTTTTGTGCTTTTCTTTGTGACTTTCGCATAAAAAAAAGATTAACCTCAAAGGAACCGAAGGAAAAGATACTCGTATCTTACAAACAAGAGTAATAATTGTAATTTTGTTTTTTAGATTAGATCGATTATTTCTTTGACAACCAGTTTTAATGAAAAAATATCTGTTTGGATTATGTCCCACACGATTTTGGTATCAAACCCAAAATATTCATGAATCAAAATATTTCTTAAAGCTATTATTTAAGCCCTTGGTATTTCTGAATAGAGATTTTTGAAATGCGGGGTGGAATCTTTAACGATGATATAGTGGACTAGGTTATTTTAGACCGTTTACTTCATCACAGTTATCCGTTTTTTATTACAGGAAAAAGTTTTTAATTGAAAAATTTACAGAATAATAATTAACTTTCTCCGGTCAGTTTTCGGGCGGAATTAATAACCGAATATGGTTGTTATTTTTTCTTTGTCTGGTAATTTGTTTGAAAAACATTGGCACCCCATTATGCTGCGCATAATTTTTTCTCCTTGATTACGGGTAATAAATTTTGTTATTTTGTGTAAGTAGATGTGTAACAATCCGGAGGCAATATGGCCACTAATCTTGCATTGGATGATAAGTTGATTGAAGAAGCGCTGAAAATCGGAAGGCACAAAACAAAACGGGAGACCGTTAATGCTGCTTTGCGTGAATATATTCTCTCGATGAAGCAGCAAAAAGTAAAAGAGTTGTTCGGAACCATTGAGTATGGCTCCTCTTACAATTATAAAAAGCAGCGCTCCTTCAAATGAAATATTTAGTAGATACCAGCATCTGGTCTCTCGCTTTAAGAAAAGATGGTCAGGGTCATGAACCGGTAACCGATCTTCTTGTTGAGCTTGTTGATAAAAAACAAGTAGTTCTTTGCGGTCCGGTGCGGCAAGAACTTTTATCGGGAATAAAACTCCATGAACAGTTCAGACTATTAAAGTCACGACTGCGGCACTTTAAAGATTTGCCGATTACAACCGAAGATTATGAACTTGCGGCTCAGTTTTTTAATCTGTGCCGTTCTAAAGGAGTTCAAGCTTCAAACATCGATTTTCTTCTTTGCAGCTTAGCCGCAAATAATAATTTACTACTATTAACCGCAGACCAAGATTTTCTCCGAATTGAAAAACATATCAAAGTTAGAGTTCATTTTATTAAAGTGTAGCGTTGCATTAAGCAACCATTGTTACGTCAGTTTAATTTTAGTACTTCTTTTAAATAAAATTCTAAATTCCAATTAACAAATAAATATCAATAACCAATTTCAAAATAACAAACCTTGAAACACTAATAAAATCGATGAATTTACTTCTTTATTTATTGAATATTTTAATTCCCAATTTATTTTTGTGTTTTCTTATTTTCCTCACTGATGTTGTAAAATTAATTTGTCAACGCACTATACTTTCAAGTGAACTTTGAAGATATGAAATTCACTTTATATTGCCATCTCCCGACTTTGTCGCATAGGCATCAACTTAACAAATAAGTTTTCAAATTGTTATTTGTACGATTGTTTTAATTTTAGAATAATCTAAAAGATCTATATGTCATCCCTAACCCGGATAAACCGGAAAAACCAAGTAACAAAAAACAAATACCAAAACTTGTCCCGATTATTTTGTCGGGATAAATCACAATTCTCAATTTCCAATCACCAATCCCCCCTAGTGGTTTGAACATTGTTATTTGCTATTTGGAATTTATTTGAATTTTGTTCTTTGCCATTTGTTATTTTCTGC
>JAHJTX010000340.1 GCA_018829545.1 Bacteroidota bacterium
TGAAAATATAAAATTTTGACTGATTTTTAAACTATATCATCATTCATGTGTAGTGTAAATCAAAAATAATTTCCACTCTTGTGGAATTAAATTTGAATTTAGATGGTTTTCTAATATTATTATCTGTTACAGTTTAGTATAAAAAAAAACATTTCAGTATTTTAAACAGACGTTATCGGAAAACTCAAATTATGCATAATGTCATTGCATGGATTAAGATATCAATTCAATTAGAGGTGTAAAATAGAGCAGAAAGCAAAATCGGAAAACAGATTAACGCAGCCTTTGCAAATCGTGGGATTAACGATAATTCTACTGATCGCCGTTTCATTTCTTCCCGATGATATTTCACTATTTGGAATAGAAATAAAACCCGTTGATATATTGTCCGACATTAGAGCCGACGAGGATGAAGAGTATAACGATGATTATGATTACGACGAAGAAGATGAAGATTATTATGAAGATGAGTCCAATGCTAATCATCAATCCCGCAATCAACTAGCTGCCGGATTAAATTTTCCTTTACTGCCGGTTAAAAGTATAAACGGTTTTTTAGAAAATAGTATCCCCGCAAGCTCAGCTTCTATTAATTCCGTTCAAATCAAAAAAGAAAAAATTTCCGGAAATGTAAACCAGCTAAGTCCTTTTTTTGACGCATTAAAAAAAGCCGATAAAATAAAGCTGCGTATTGCCCACTATGGCGATTCGAATATTGAGGGTGATCTTGTTACGGCAAATATTAGAGACAAACTTCAGAAGCAGTTTGGCGGCGGCGGTGTTGGCTTTTTAGCGATCACTTCTCAAGACATTGCCTTTAGGATAACAATTCATCACACATTTTCCGACGATTGGAGAACCGCCACCGTTTATACGCAGAACCGCGAAAACCTTGCTGCCGGTATTAAAGGGGAAGCCTTTGTAAACGGTAGAGGAAGCTGGGTTGAATATCAATCTAGAGGCGAATATGAAACAATGAGAAATTTTGATTTGATAAGATTGTTTTACAGTGATGCGAAAGAAACAAACGTAACATTTTTGATCGATGGAAAAACTAAGCAAACGGGAAGACTTTCAAATGCAAAGGGATTGAGCGAAATAGTAATACGAACGAATAATGCACGTTCTGTTAAAATTGAATTTCCGGTAAAAGAACAAGCGAATTTTTATGGAGTAAGTTTAGAAACTGAGGATGGAATTTATGTTGATAATTTCCCTCTTAGGGGAAGCACCGGCGCAGAACTTATCAAAATTGATTCTGAGCAGCTAAAAAGCTTTGATGATTTACTGAATTATAAATTATTCATTTTTGAATTTGGGCTTAACGCGTTGAATGCACGGTATGGGAATTTCAACCGATATAAGCGAGAAATGATTAAAGTTATTGAACATTACAAATCAGTTTTCCCCAAAGCAGGCTTCTTAATCATTGGCGCCCACGATAAAAGCGCTAAATCGGGAACTAAATTCATGACTGATCCGATTGTATATAAACTGCTTGAAGCACAAATGGAAATTGCTTCCGAAACAGGAATTGCTTTTTGGAATTTATTCCAAGCAATGGGCGGAAAAGATTCTATGATTAATTGGGTTGAATCGAACCCTCCGCTCGCGCATAAGGATTTTATCCATTTTAACGATCTTGGCTCCAAAAAAGAAGCGGAAATGTTTTCCGAAGCATTGTTAGATGAGTATCGAAATTATAAATAAGTTTAATTATTAGAGACAAGCTATGAATATTATTTCACTATCAGAAACCAGAACATTATGGGAACGATGGAAATTCAATGCGGAAAAATTCCCTGATCGTGACGCAATTATTCATTGGGTCGCTGGAGAAGAGCCATTCCGCTGGACTTTTAAATCGCTTTTGGAAACAGCAGAAAAATTTGCCTATCAATTGAAAAAAGAAAATGTAAAACCAGGAGAGGTTTGCGCTATAATCATAAGGCATAATCGCTACTTTTACCCGTTGTATCTGGCTATATCAAGCATCGGCGCGTTACCTGCCGTGCTTGCTTATCCTAATCCCAGGCTTCATCCGGATAAATTCCGTCAGGGTCTAAGCGGTATGTCGCAGAGATCAGGGTTGGACTGGATATTTACCGAAAGAGAGCTTGAGAATATTATAAAACCTTTTGTTGATAGCGAAGAAAGTACGATTGGAAATCTTTTTTTCCCTCTTGAATGGGATTTGGAAGTTGAGCACGACGCAAAAATTACCGCGCAAATCCATGCTTCCCGCGCTTCGATAGAAAGTTTAGATCCTGTGCTGCTTCAGCATTCATCGGGAACAACCGGTTTGCAGAAACCGGTAGTATTATCGCATAAA
>JAHJTX010000341.1 GCA_018829545.1 Bacteroidota bacterium
CTATTAAATCAACAAAACCATCTCCATTAATATCCCCTTTAGCAATAATAAGACCGCTGAAAGAATATATATTTTGATGGATCCGGTAATTACTTGAACTGTCGCCAAGAAAAACATTCGCTGCGTTGACTGACGATGTTATTATGTCCAATATAGTATCATTATTTACATCGATTAAATACTTTAGATCAATGAGTTGTTCTATTTCTTCATAAGAATTAAATGAGCCCGTTCCATCATTATAAATTACCCTACCAGTTGCCGAGACAATATCAATATCACCATCATTATCAAAATCATTTGCAATTGAATAAAAACTTGGGTATTCGAATCTCTTAAGACTATCAAAATTTGCATTTGTGGGATTTGTTATTTCAATTGTAAAACGCCAATTGAATGACATAAGAGTATCTGCATCCGGTGAAATTAATGGCCCAAAAGAGGCATTGATTATTTCTCCACAATAGAAAGGCTTATCCGGGACAAAAAAGAACTTTCCTCTTAATGTGTCGATATCGATACGTCCTTTAACTAAACCGGAATTAACGCCATAAACTTTGAACAAGTTTTTACCTGGGATAATTACCAAGTCAATTGGTTTATCTATTTCTACAGCGATAATAGTATTTCTTGAAGCCCCGACAATATCTTGAGAAGGTGAAACTGTATTAATACATATTCTTTGAGCATTAATAGCTTCAGCAAAAAATAGAAAACATATTTGAATAAATATAGTCTTCATTGTGAAATCCTATATATCCTGAATAATTCATAAACTTCAGATAAAATCAGGGAATTGCACTGCTTAATATTATATTTGATAATGAGTTACAAAAAAATATAAAGAGGCAATTCCCTTGAACTTAGTTTCTGAAATTTCTAACGACAATTTACAAAAATATTCTTCTAATTCTGAACAATTAGAACTCTTACCTATGGTACTTTCTCCGGTAAAAGGCAAACCGATAATAGCTGATTTCGATGGTGGAAATATATCTTCTAATGCAGGACTTATTATCCTTAAAGAAGTTGAAAAAAATATTGGCATAATAAAAGCCATCGAATCGGTATTAGAAGACAGGAGAGATTCTCGTTATGTAGAACACCAATATTCTGAAATGCTTTCTCAGAGAGTGTTCCAAATAGCAAGCGGGTATGAAGACGCTAACGATTGTAATAGTCTTAAAGATGACCCAATACTGAAAATATGCACAGATAAACTACCGCTGTCTGATAACCCATTAGCCTCTCAACCAACTATGAGCAGTCCGCCAGAGGCGGATGAAAACACTCCTTCAAGAGTGGAACTCTATAAGGTAGCTCAGGCTATGGTTCAGAATTTTATTGATTCTTACACTGAAGAACCGAAGTTGATTGTTTTGGACTTTGATGACACAGATAATATAACCTATGGGAATCAACAGTTGGCATTGTTTAATGGCTACTATGGTGAAACTTGATATATGCCTCTGCACATCTACGAAGGCATAACAGGAAAACTTCTCTTAACCAGCCTTAAGCCGAGTAGACTAAAGGGAAAAGAAATACTGTCAATCCTGAAAAGAATTATTGCTCTTATCAGAAGCCGGTTTAAGAGATCAGCGATTATCTTTCGTGGTGATAGTCATTTTGAATCTCCGGAAGTAATGGAATGGATAGACACACAAAAGAAGCTGCTTTTTGTTACCGGTCTTACCACAAACGCAGTATTGGAGAAACGGATTCAAGCGGTTGTTGATTCAGTAAAAAAACAATATGAAACCAAAGGAGAAATTGTAAGACAGTATTATTCATTTCACTACCAAGCAGGCAGTTGGAGTAAGCCGATGCGAGTTGTTGCTAAGATTGAAATGAACGATAAGTCGAATAAACCAAATGTGCGATTCATTGTAACCAACGCAATGAACGCAAGAGCAAATAAACTTTACGAACAAGTTTATTCAGCAAGAGGAAATGCAGAGTTGTTTATAAAAGACCACAAGTTGTATCTTAAGTCTGACCGAACATCCTGCAATCGTTTTGAAGCCAATCAATTCCGTTTGTTTTTGCATTCTGCCGCTTATGTCTTAATTCATTCTTTGCAGAATTCAGTATTAAGAGCAACAGAGTTTGCAAATGCAACTATGCAAACCATTCAACTGAAGTTATTAAAAATAGGCGCCCGGGTAAAGGAACTTAAGACGAGAGTAAAAATTGAATTCTCCTCGTCGTTCACTCATCAGACAATTTTTCGTAATGCTTGTTCTATTTTTGATTGCTTACGCTGTTAGCTGCAACTCGATAAATCCAAAGGATCCTTCGGACAAGTTTCATCTTTCTTTTTCCTTCGACTTTTTTCTAAGGCATAACCACATCTTTTCACGAATTATTCTGTAAAACAATCCCTCATTTTATATCAAGCAAATTCGTTTCAGATTATATTTGTTACCAATTGATGAGAAAATATTTTTCTCATTCCCCGATTTATCTTTTAATCTGAAAAATTTCCTTTTTTTTCTGTCGAATACGAGTTTATGAATTATTCAGGATATCAGTTTTTTATCTTTATATTCAACAACTTGAGGTTCCAATAAAAATGATGGGAATAATTTTTGTGGATTGTTACTCAAATTTGCTATCTGTTTACTTAACTCATCAACGACTTGTTCATCAACACCATGTATCTTTTTATCGTCACTAACTCCAAGCAGAATTGTGCCTCCACTTTTATTTAAGAACGCAGAAATAGTTTCAAATAAGTTGTTTGGCAATTGGTTGGTAGCAGTTTTGAACTCAACAGAAATACCTTCACCTTGGTTTATAATATTTTGAGTTTTATTCCTATTCATTTTTATTTAAACAAATCACTTTTTATCATTTTAGCTACTAGTTCATGTAAATTTGTATTTGCTTCCCATCCAAGTTTTTCCCCGATAAAAAGCATCGGGGCAGGCTTTTGCTTTAGCTGGATTGCCAATAAGTAATTTCCCAAAGGGACAGGCAACCTCTGTAGGGCGGAAGTATTTTGGAGAAACGAAGACGACTTCGTCTCCCAATTACAAATTAAAAATGAAAAATTAAAAAGTCAGAAACAGTGATCCCGCCACAAAAACGGCGGGCAAGCTGAAAACTGTAATGGGTGATCTGTGATCAGTGAGAAAATTATGATATTGATTTTATCAATCCGATAAGCATTTTACGAATTGTAGACAATTTGTCATCTAGTTTATCAAACGAATCATCAATAATGTAA
>JAHJTX010000342.1 GCA_018829545.1 Bacteroidota bacterium
ATCAACTCTCCCTTTACGTCGTAAATTTTAATTTTAACATAATCTGGTTCACTTAGCTGATATTCAATTGTGGTTTCCGGATTGAAGGGATTAGGATAATTTTGCGAAAGACTAAACTGCAATAGTTGAGAATGTGCTTCAACTGATGTGGAAATATTATATATTGAATCAACCCAAGAATTAAAATCTTTCAGAAGATAATCGTATGTGTGATTTTTATATTCCCATTCCCATAGTTCGATGTAACGTAACCGAATTTCCTTTGCTTGTGAAAATACCGTTGAATAATCATTATTTCCAAATCGTGATACAGAATCGGATCTTCCTATTACCTGTCCATAAATGTCACCTTGAAATTCTTTCAAGACTTGAATTAATGTAGATTGATACGTTGTTTTCCCGGAGACCCACCACATTGCCGCACCAACCCGATGCTGTAATGAAGCATCATTCCATAAATCATTTATAATATTTTTTGGAATTTCCGAAGAGTTGTCAATTTCATGAACTTCAACAGCGAGGGCTTTATTGGGAAAAGCACTTGCGTATATTTTTGCAACATACTCAACAGAGGCAATCCACTTTTCAGGTGTAAAACCAGCCAAGCGCATAGAATCCATGTTGATACCGTTTAAATGACCTTCATTTCCGTTAGCTGTCATTTGAGTTACATAAACAAGTGCAAGCGATGTGTCGTTTGCAAATTCTTTTCCCAACGCTTCCGCAAGAATTGTTAAACGATGTTGAACGGTATTATCCCAAAACAAAGGTAATTTATATCCGGGGACTCCGCGGAATGAATAATTTACGTACGGAACGCGAAGAGAATCAAATAACCACGTCGGGCTACCTGTACCTCCACTTGCAACTGCAAGCGACCATTTTTTCCCATACGATTTAACTACATTAATAGAATTTTTAAGGATTGTAAAATCAAATTTCCCAGGAGCCGGCTCTATTGTTTTCCAAAGTGTGGATATTAACACTCCTCTACATCCAGGATGGCTTAAAACATCTGCTTGTGTAGCGCCTGAGCTGGAAAAACATCCGTGCGGCTTAAAGATTTCCGTAGATTGAGCAAACATATATTGGACTGATACCACTATAATTAAAGCAAAAGGAAAAAAGAATCGAATGCTCATTGCATTACCATTAATTTTTTTGTTATTACCGAAGAAGAAGTTTTCAATTGATAGAAATACACTCCGCTTGACAACTGCTTCGCATCGAACTTTACTTCATAACTGCCCGCTTCTTTTGTTTCGTTCACCAATGTTGTTATCTCTCTGCCAAGAACATCATATATTTTTAATGTTACATTACCAGTAACCGGCAACTGATAACCGATAACAGTTGTTGGATTAAATGGATTAGGGTAATTCTGATATAATACAAATGTAACGGGAATATCAGAATTAATTTCTTCGACATCAGTTATTGCAATATTTGCTTTGTTAAAATAAATATCCCAGTCTAAATTGCGATTGTCGCCCCAGTTTGCAACAACAAATGAATCTGTTAAAGCCAAACCAATAAAAGAGTTACAGCAGGATAAAGCCTGAAAAGGAGAAGAAACACTACTCATTCTAAAATTAGGTTGAAATGAATTGCCTCCATCCAAAGAAACAGCAGCGTAAATATCAAAAGGAGAAGTAGAGGTAGTGTCGTTCATTCTTCTGTCCCGCCAGTTGAGAGCTAACTCACCTGTCGCAGAGAAAGCAGACCAAACCTGATCCTGAACAATTCCATTATTTACTGCATCATCATTAATTCTTACAGGGATTGCCCATGTTTGTCCTCCGTCAATTGATTTTGAAAGTAATACATCCAGATCGCCATATCTTGTGTCGCACCAACCAAGAATTGCATACCCGTTATTTACAGGGTCGGCAGATATAGTGTAGAATGGCAATTTCGCATAAGCAGGAAAAACATTGCCTGCAACATATCTTTGAAATGTATTCCCTGTGTCTGTTGTAGTTGCTATGTAAAGGCGGACAAAGGGGCTGACGGAAGTATTATATGACATATAGGCAATATAAACTTTGCCATCTCCGCCAACTGAAACAGGGGCATAAGATACTGTTAATGAGCCAACCGAAAATAAACTATCGTCCACCTGTTTAATACTGCTCCATGTATTGCCGCCATCTGCAGAACTTCGTAAATAAATATGATGTTGACCGGGATAAAAATAGATGGACATAGAAGTAAAATAAATTGTTCCGTCATTTACCCCACCGCTATTATCAATACTAATCCAAGGACGGTCAATGGGAAGATCAGGTTTATCTGTCATGTCAATTATCTTATTGGGGGCACTCCAACTTAAACCGCCATCTGTGGACTTTGAAAGAAAGACCGCACCTGCCGTGTCAGGGCTTGGTCTCCAGTTAATGTATGAGAGATATGCAACTCCTGAATTATGAAAAGCGATTGATACATCTGCTGAACCATTTGGAAGTGTATCGTGTGGCATAAAATTAATTGCACTCCAGCTTTGCCCGCCATCAAATGATGCTTTTGTTGCAATCCACATTTTTCCATCTAATCTCAACCGCATCCAACCGGCAATTATGTTATTGGAATTTGCCGGATTTATTGCTATGGAAGGTTCTCCGTCAAAACTTACCAAGTTTGAGAGATTAATATCTGTCTGTCCAAAGTTTTTAGCAGAAACTGCTGCAATAAAATAAATAATAAATAATATTAGTTTTTTCATGATTTTTATTTTATACCTAAAATTCTAATCTGGTCATATTATACTATTTCAACAAAACTAATTTTTTAGTTTGATAAAATCCTGCTGTTTTCAATGTATAAAAATAAATTCCGCCTGCAAGTCTGCCGGCATTAAATTTCACCCGGTACTTACCGGGATATTTTTCTTCATTTATTAAAACTGCTACTTCTTTACCTAGAATATCATAAATTTTTAAGGTAACGAGAGATTTTCGTTCAATTTCAAATTTAATAATTGTACTTGGGTTAAACGGATTCGGATAGTTTTGGCTCAAAGTAAATTGTGCGGGAATTTCTCTTTCGTCTTCAACGCTTGTAACTATATTCATTGGTGTTTCACAACGTCTTAATTGAAATATTCTTTTTAAATATGGTTTTGCAGTATCAATTTTTACCGCTGAGTAATAAACCCAAATTTTATTGTTGCCTGGTAACGGCTCAGGTTCGGATATGCTCAACGTGCTGTCAAAATCACTTAACAGCCACATTGTTTGTGTTGAACTGTCAATTGTTGTAAGCCATATCGCACCCGGTTGATTAAACGTTGTCTCAAAAAAATTTCCGCCGTCATTGTTTATCTGAAATGTGGAGTAAAGTTGATTGTTGAAAAGAAATGGTTCGTGCGATTGGTTGAAGGCTGGGTTTTGCAGATTAACGGTTTGAGGAACCACCACTTCATTTTTAACAAACAATGACCCATAAGCAGTTCTTTTGTAAAAATACGCAGTATCACTAGCATTAATACCTGCCATAAAATATTGATTGCCATTGATTTTGTTCAAAACAGGATAACCGTCCACCTTATTGGCTAAATCATTTGTTACAGGTATTGGAGGGTTTGTAGGGGCAAAAGCATTGAACTCTTTGGCCTGGGCTTTTCCATTTCCACCTTTATAGCCAAAAGTTAAATAGGAACTGCCTTTTATCCATCTTGGGACTATAACATCCATTGGAATAGTTGCAGGATAGGTACTTGGTTGCTGCTCTATTAGATAGTCATTCGCGGGATTATCCAAATCAAGCAAACGTAATTGATAATATGAGTTTTGTGGAATGGTTGATGAAAAACCATTAATACTGTCATTTAGAATATAGCTTACAAATCGTTTGTTTACTCCGGGAAGTTGCGAAGGATAAAATACTCTTCGTTTATTAATGACAGGCATTGCAATATTTGTAACAGTTGCTGTTGTTGGGCTAGTAGGTCTTACAAACTTTATTTGTCCGAAAAATGTTGCCCCCACATAATATAAACCTAAACTGTCAACTCCCCAATCCGCTGGTCTGGCATAAACGTTTGAGTAGAAGGGATTAAAACCTTTTCCGTTTGTGGGAATTAAGTCACCTGTGTTTGGATCTATTCCACATTGCCATACTTTGCCACTCACACCATTGGCTGTGTCAATCTCAATCCAAATCATATAATTCCCTATAGGTGAAATTTCAGGATTAACATAGTTAACTGTTGTGTCCCCAATTCGTTGGTCGTTTGGAGTGAATTGAGCGAAGGCTTGTGACGTTACAATCAACAGAACAAACACAGTAAACAGTCTCATGCAGTTTTTCCTTTCATGTCCGGTGGCGTTCAATGTTAGATTTACTTTGTTTTTCATTTTATTACCTCCATTAGTTTTGTTTGTGAAAATGTTGGTGTGGTCAATCGATAGAAATAAATTCCGCTTGCCAAGCCCTTCGCATTGAACACAACCGAGTGTTCACCTGCATGTAATTCTCCATCCACCAGCGTTGCCACTTCTCTGCCGAGCATGTCAAAAACTTTCAACGTAACCCTCACCCGTCCTTCGGACACCCTCTCCCACTGGGAGAGGGACGGGGTGAGGGAGAATCGTATTGTTGTCGTTGGATTGAAGGGGTTCGGATAGTTCTGATACAACACAAATTCTTGCGGAATGTTTTCGCCTTCGACCGAAGTAACCGTGAGCGGTTCAATGAACATAGGACGCTGCCCGAGTGTCAGTTCCACTGCGCCATTGGTTACAACAAGCGTGTCCGTCTGAAATGCCGTTGCATAATCCAGAACATCTTTGCCCGACTCATACTTTGGAACAGCTTCTATTGTTTTGACCCGGTTTGAGCTGATGCCTGAGATGGTGATTGTTTTTGTAACGCTGCTGTCATTCCACACA
This sequence comes from Bacteroidota bacterium, assembly GCA_018829545.1. Lineage (GTDB taxonomy): Bacteria > Bacteroidota > Ignavibacteria > Ignavibacteriales > Melioribacteraceae > JAHJTX01. The sequence continues at coordinate 4,890 of JAHJTX010000342.1, forward strand.
ACCCAGACCGGCGTTCCTTGCTTTGTGAATTTGTAGATGTAGATTCC
>JAHJTX010000343.1 GCA_018829545.1 Bacteroidota bacterium
CTCAATTGGATAGAGTCCCCCTTCGTTATTGCATAACTTCGGAGGACAAGCATCTGAACCGGCAACCGCTGAAGATCAGAAGGTTCGAATCCTTTCGGGTGTACCAATTTATAATACGACTCAAATCTGTTCTTTTGAACGGTTTGAAATTTGTGTATTAATGTTTGTTATTTGATTTATTTGCGCCCGTAGCTCAATTGGATAGAGCATCTGACTTCGGATCAGACGGTTTGGGGTTCGAATCCCTACGGGCGTACCATTTTTATTACCGAACCGCATTCTTCTTATTTATTTATTTTATAAATCTTAATGCGTTTACTTCCCCAAAAATAAACTCCTAATGTTTTGCTATTTGTAATTTGAGTTTTGTAATTTAGTCCCATCATGTTATTCGGAGAAAACAATTATAAATTTATGTATTCGGCTCTAGTTGAAGCTGAATCTGCTTTTGAAAACGATGAAGTACCGATTGGCGCTGTTGTAGTTTATGACAATAGAATTGTTGGACGCGGTTTTAATCAAGTGGAAAAATTAAAGGATGCAACAGCTCATGCAGAAATAATTGCTTTAACTTCCGCGATGAATACTCTTAGTTCAAAAGTGCTTGATGAATGCGATTTATACGTGACCGCAGAACCATGTATAATGTGCGCTGGCGCTATTCTGCTTGCAAAAATCCGAACCGTTTTCTTTTCTGCTTTTGAACCAAAATTCGGAGCATCCGGGTCGGTTTACAGTTTGCTCGAAGACAATAATTATAATCATAAACCAAAGGTTTATCACGGTCTTTATGAAATGGAAAGCAAAAATTTACTGGAAATGTTTTTTGCAAAAAAGAGGAAGAGCAAAAAGGATTCGGAGTATCTCCCCCCTTTTCATTGAAAAGAAGTGTTCTATCTGAATGATAAAAGGGATAAACTTAATTTAATTATTTGGACACAGCACGCAAAATTGTATATTTAGCTTAACGATTTTATCAATCTATCCTCACAAATTATTGGAATTGCAATGCGGATAATTATTTTTGGCGCTCCACGTGTTGGCAAAGGAACCCAAGCTAAAATTTTATCAAGTCATTATAAAATCCCTCATATTTCTACCGGCGATATTCTTCGCAAAATAATTGACGATGGGAAGGAAATTGGATTAGTTGTGAAAGATATTTTATCAAAGGGAGAACTCGTCCCGGATTCAATAATGAAGGAGTTGATCGAAAAAACTTTAAAATCGGATAACTGCAAATCAGGCTTTATACTCGATGGTTTCCCTAGAACGCTGGCACAGGCGGTTCTTCTTGAAGAAATATTTGCTGAATTAAAACTTGAAACACTGTTTTTTATTCGCATCCAAATAAGCGAAAATGTTATTGTAAACCGCTTAACTCAGAGACGAGTTTGCGCGAATTGCGGGTATATCGTTAATCTTAATCTGATTGAGAATCATGATGAGTGCCCGAGCTGCAGGCAACTTGGAACGTTCACAAAACGTAAGGATGATGAAGAAGAAGTTATCCGCCATAGATTGGAAGTTTATCATAAAACCACTGCCCCAATTTTAGAATATTATAAAAGTAAATCTGATATAATAATAATTGACGGACGGAAGACTGTTGAAGAAATTACATCGGATATTTTTTCTGCGTTAGAGAAAGCCCAAAGCAATTAGACTGTCTGATACAGATCATTTAAGCGAAATTCTTGCTGCTTGGAACCTACGGTTGCAGCTTCTTTTTAACCACTACTTTTATTGCTTGACCGTCAACAAGTTTAATTATTCTTGCATCCGTTTTTTTTACGAGATCGTAATTATGAGTTGCAAATAAAACAGAAGTCCCACGATTGCTTATCTTCTTCAATATTTCTAAAATCTCGAAGGAAGTTTCAGGGTCAAGATTTCCGGTTGGTTCATCGGCGAGTATTAGTTTGGGGTCGTTTATTATTGCTCTTGCAAGCGCAACTCTCTGTTTCTCTCCGCCGGATAATTGATTCGGCATGTTGTGCTGCTTGTGTGTCAGCCCAACATCCGAAAGCACTTGAATAATTTTCTTCTTAATCTGCCTTTTGGGAGTCCCGGTTATCTGAAGAACAAATGCCAAATTTTCATATACATTTCTATCTTCAAGTAACTTAAAGTCCTGAAAGATGATTCCAAGTTTTCTTCTTAGAAGAGGAAGTTTCTTTTCTGTTATTGTATCAGAACTGTAATCCCCCACCTGAACGTAACCCGCAGTTGGAATAATATTCATATAAATAAGCTCAAGAAGTGTGGATTTACCAGAACCGCTTTTGCCGATTAAAAATGCAAATTCATGTTGATCTAGGTTAAGATTTAAATTCCGAAATACCGGCTGATTTGGATAACCGAATTCTACATTACTGAATGTGAGCATATTATTTTTTCTTTAAGACAAATTGAACGCGTTCGCAAGTGCTCGATGCATTATCAAAACTAAATGAATCGTAACAACTGCTTACGTACAAATCAGTTTCTTCCGCTAAATAAAAATATGTTTCAAAATCAAAAATTTTTTGTTCATGAACTTCAGTAATTTCTTCTCCATTTCCCAGAATAAATTTAAGATTATTGTAATGGATTTTTTCTTCGTTATCGAAGACACTTTGTTGAATGTACCTAATTCCATCAACTTTTCCACTTCTGTTCAGATGTTTGATGTTCTTTAGACTATTATTCAAAAGGCTTGCATCAAATGAAAATATACCGTCATCTTCAAGTACTCGCGAAACTTCAACGTATAACTTTTTCAGTTCTGCTTCCGTCATCAGATAATTAACAGTATCAAACGCAGAAAATACAACCGAGAATTTTTCCTTGAACGGCAATGCTTTCATGTCGTTGCATACAACTTGCAATTTGGAATTGTTCGATTGAACGAGCATGTTTTTTGAAATATCAGTAACGATCATTTTGGGGAAATGGGGAGCCAATAGATTCGATATAACGCAATTGCCGCATCCTAATTCTAAAACACTTTTAGGATTGTTAATCTCATCAGCGATTAGATCTTCCAAATATTCAGCCCATTCACGGTAATCAATTTTGCGCATTAAATGCGCGTAAATTTTAGATGTGTATTTATACGGATCGTTACTGATTACTTTTACTCTCCCGGTTTCTAACAATTTTATCTGCCCACTTAAACGCTTCAATCATACTTTCAGGATTGGCTTTATTCTCCCATGCAATGTCGAAAGCAGTACCGTGATCCGGCGAAGTTCTAACGATTGGCAGTCCTGCAGTGAAATTCACTCCGCGATTAAAGTTCAGCATTTTAAAAGGAATAAGAACCTGATCATGATACATTCCAATAACAGCGTCGTAATTTTTATAAAGATGATTACCAAAAAATGCATCAGGCACAAACGGACCGAAAACATTCCGGCGTGCATATTTTTCAATAACCGGATTGATTACAGCGATCTCCTCTTTTCCGATTCTTCCATTTTCGCCTGCGTGTGGGTTAAGACCTAACAATGCTATCTTGGGTTGATTGATTCCCAAATCTCTTAGCAAAGAATTTATTACTACTTCTGTGGTAAGTTCAAGTTGAGATTTGGTTAAGCTCTCTGAAACTTTACTTAATGGTAAATGAATAGTTGCAAGAGCGGCTATAAATTTATTTGATAAAAACATCATCGCGTAGTTTTTGGTCTTGCATAATTTACCAAGCATCTCCGTATGACCCGGGAATTTAATACCACCCAAACTCAGAGCAGTTTTTGAAATCGGAGCGGTAATTAGAGCGTCGGCTAATCCTTTCGACACATATCCAAATCCGTTCCGAATAGACTCGAATGAACATATTCCTGATTCTTTAGTTGGTTTACCGGGAGTGACTTTTACTCTGCCCTGACTGAGAACAGCAATTGATTCATTTTTAAAATCGATGCGGGAAAAGTCTTTTTGAATTTTAAATGGAAGAGGAAAATTTGTAAGCGCGGCGGCTTTTTCGAAAACATTAATTGGAGTTGAAAATAGAAGATTATACTTTGATGGGTTATAAATTCTTTCAAAGGTTTTAAGAATTATTTCTGGTCCGATTCCATTAATATCGCCGCATGTAAAATAAAATGTTCGCTTCATCATTTTGCCAGAATATAATTGCCTAACCGAGAAGTATCAATAAATACAAATTCTTTTTGCAACTTCTCATACTTCCATAATTCAATCACTTCATCTTTATCAGAATAATTTCTCTCGATTGAATCCGGACTTCCATATTTAATGTAAATCTTTCCTCTATCGGACTCCGCACCGTTTTGTTTATTCAAGGTGTTAAAATTCTCAATAGCATAATCGCATCTTTCGTAGAATTCATTCATTATTTCATTGAACTCTGTGTCAGTCTTTTTATCATATTTCTCCCAAAATTTTGAAAGAGTGTTGAGATACTTCTCCTCGTTATTGTCCAAGAGTTTTTCAACTTCACTCTTTGGAACAATATTACTAAGAAGTTGAATTGCTATTTTACCGTCATTCAGTGATTTTGGTTTATTGTGCCATACAACACTCAATTCATAAGTCTTAACTTCTTTCCCGTGACTGAGGGTAAATGAACTTTTCCCTTCTTTCAATTTTCGCGAAATATTCTCTAAAATAAAAAAAGAGTAATCTAATTTTGTTGTATCAATAACAAATTGAATTGATCCATCTGCTACATATTTCGGCGAACCCTTTTTGTGCAGATCTAATTTCTTTTTAGAAATAATCTTTTCGTCTTGATTAACAGTCACTTCTAATTGCTCAACATCGTTTCGGGCAGGTATAACAAAATACTGATTGTGGGGAGAAAATGATATTTCTCCGTTTTGGTTAAGAAGGTGGAATCTACCATCAGATGATCTATCAACAATTATGGGATTAAGAATTCCTGTAGAATCTTTATTTATGGCTAGGTCAATCTGCTTGAATGAAATTCTTTTATTGGAATAATCGCTCTTGTAGGATGGAAGAACTTTGTAGGAATTGATTGGAAGTTCGGTGATGATTAAACCTTCCACAAAATTGGATGCACTCCTTGTTTCGAGATAATCCGATAGAACAATTTGCTTTTGCGAATATTCTCTCTTAACAACTTCATCATTCGAAAGAATTTCTAAAGATATTTCTATTGAGGACGAGTATCTTCCGTTTTCCTTGATGAATATAATTTTCTCATATGGTATTCGATAAGAAAAAACAACTTCAGCAGTGGAATCCTTTGGGAAAGTATGCGATTCCAAATAGAAACCTCTCTCCTTTTCTTGTGCAGAAAGTTTGCTGCTGCTAACAACGAGCAACAATAAAATCAATAGAGCTGCAATTCGCAATAATTGGCGAGCGGTTTTGAGATTACTCATCAGTCCTTTAGAGGTTACTATGCAAAATTCGACTTCCGGAGTCCTAATTATTCATGCTGTCTAAAAACTCTTTATTACCTTTTGTTCCACGCATTTTGTCCAGTAAAAATTCCATTGCTTCTATCGAATCAAACTCGCTAAGAATTTTTCTAAGAATCCAAACTTTATTCAATTCTTCATCTTTCATTAAGAGTTCTTCTTTTCTGGTACCGGATCTATTTACATTTATTGCAGGGAATATTCTTCTGTCGGAAAGATCTCTATCCAGAACAAGTTCCATGTTACCGGTGCCTTTAAATTCTTCGAAAATTACATCGTCCATTCTGCTGCCGGTGTCAATCAAAGCAGTTGCAATAATTGTTAAACTACCGCCGTCCTCAGTATTTCTAGCAGAACCGAAAAATCTTTTCGGTTTCTGAAGCGCATTTGAATCCACACCACCGGATAAAATTCTTCCGCTATGCGGGATTACAGTATTGTGAGCTCGCGCTAATCTTGTGATACTATCGAGAAGAATAACAACGTCTTCGTTGGATTCTACCATACGCTTGGCTTTTTCAATTACCATATTAGCAACCTGTACGTGCCGTTCCGCAGGTTCGTCAAAAGTTGAACTGATTACTTCCGCCTGAACTGAACGCTGCATATCCGTTACTTCTTCCGGTCTTTCATCAATCAAAAGCATTATTAGTTTTACTTCGGGATGGTTTCTTGTGATGGAGTTAGCAATTTTTTGAAGGAGAATTGTTTTACCGGTTTTGGGCGGGGATACGATCAATCCTCTCTGCCCTTTACCAATCGGAGAGAGTAAATTCATCACTCTCAGCGAATATTCACCTGGAGCTGATTCTAATTTTAATCGCTTAGTGGGATACAGCGGAGTAAGGTTATCGAATAATGTCCTTTCTCTAATTGCCTCAGGGTCTTTTCCGCTAACTGCTTCAACTCTTAGGAGTGCAAAGAATCGTTCACCTTCTTTTGGAGGTCTTACCTGTCCGCTGACAAAATCACCGGTTCTTAAACTGAATCTCTTAATTTGTGAGGGCGAAACATAAATATCATCCGGTGAAGGAAGATAATTGTATCCTGACGATCTTAAAAATCCATAACCGTCGCTGAGAACTTCAAGCACACCCTTTGAGAATGTTAATCCATCTTTCTGAGTTTGTGCTTCAAGGATTTTGAAAATTAACTCCTGCTTGCGTAATTCACTGTAGTCAGCAAGATTATAAGTTTTCGCAATTTGGTGAAGATCAACTATCTTCTTTTTCTGTAATTCCGAAATATCCATTGGCATAATTAATTCCTGATATTGTTATTTATAAAACATTTTTAGTAAAAGTACTGAGATTTTTTTGGGGTTAATACGATCTAATAATTTGTCTATTTGATTTTAAACTTAATGAATGGAACAAAGAGAAAACGAACAAGAGGTTCGATGAAAACTTAATGCTATAAAACAAGAATGTCAAGACATATCCTTTAATAAATTTGATTTTATTTCTCCAAGAAGATAAATGCTTCCGAGTACAACTAATATTTCATCAACATTCCTTCGCATCTTCTCAAGAATTAATTCCGATGGATGATGCAAAGGGCTTACCTTTATTCCGTTTGAATTTGCAATACTCATTAATTCATCTATTGTTGCTGCTCTTTCATAATCTATTGAAGTGATAAATATCTCATCGAATACTTCCGAAATTTTCGAAAAGATGTATGGAATATTTTTATCCTTCATTGCTCCATAAATTATACTCTTCTTTTTACTCTGATCCTCATTTTTAAATTCATCGAGAAATGCATCAATTCCCTCTGAATTATGCGCCGAGTCAAAAATTACTTTTGGAGTATTATTATAAACTTCATATCTCCCTTGCAGACCAGAGTTTACGAGGACATTGTTTAACCCGTTGAAGATATTTGCAGAGCTAATATTCGGCATCATTTTGTTGATGGCTAATATCGCTAATGCGGCGTTGTTTAATTGATGTCTTCCGCGTAATGGTAAAGAATACAAATGGTAATCTCTTTTAATACCTTTGAGGAGTAAAGAGTTTTCAAAAATATTTATGTGATCAGCAAGTTTAGTTAAATCTGATTTTCTTTCGCTTGCCACGGTTTCAATTACATTAAGCGCCTCGTCATTCAACATGCCGCAAAATACAAAAGAATTATTTTTAATTATACCGGCTTTCTCAAGTGCAATTTTTGTAAGCGTATCGCCGAGGATGTTGGAATGCTCGTCACTGATGGTTGTGATAATTGATGCTATTGGATTGAATACATTTGTTGAATCTAACCTTCCGCCTAATCCGGTTTCGATTACAGCATAATCAAGATTTGATTCCGCAAAATATTTAAACGCCATCGCCGTAGTCAGTTCAAAAAATGTGGGTTCGTTTATATTAATATATTCATCTAGTTCTTCCATAAAAGTTAGAATATAACAATCCGGAATTGTAGCACCATTAATTCGAATTCTCTCGTTGAATTTTACCAAATGCGGCGAAGTGTACAAACCGACTTTGTAACCTGATTCTGTGAGTATGCTTGCCATAAAAGATGCAGTGCTTCCCTTTCCATTTGAACCGGCTATATGAAATGCATTCAATTTATTTTGTGGATCGCCAATATGCTTCAACAGCTTGTGGGTGCTATCAAGCCCGAGCTTAATGCCAAATTGATGAAGTGAAAATAATTTTGCGAGCGCTGTTTCTAAAGTCATTCTAAATTATATGATGAAGTTAATTCTGAGATTGATTGCATTTTCATTTTTGTGCAGTATTCTTGAAGCCCTTGAATTATTTCTATACCCGCGTTAGGATTAATAAAATTCACTGTCCCAATTTGTACTGCAGTAGCTCCGCAAATCATGAATTCAACTGCATCCTGCCAATTCATAATTCCGCCGATGCCAATAATCGGGATATCTACTTTACGGCTAATTTCTAAAACCTTTGCAAGCGCAACAGGTTTTATGGCAGGACCTGACAATCCGCCGGTAATATTTTTTATTTTCGGCTTTCGAGTATAAATGTCAAAAGCTGTTCCTACAAGTGTGTTGATAGCAGATACTGCATCCGCGCCTTCCTTTTTGGCAACAAGAGCAAAATCCGAAACGTGAGCTGTATTAGGAGAAAGTTTGATGATCAGCAGTTTATCGGTAACCGCTCTAACTTTTTCAGTAATCTTTCCAACGGCTGAAACGTCATTCCCATAAACCAGCCCGCCTTCTTTCACATTCGGGCAGGAAACGTTTATCTCAAAACCTTTAATAATATCTTGACCATCAAGTATTTTTAAGCATTCAACGTATTCCTCAATTGAACTTGCCGCAATGTTACAAATCAATGTTGAATTTACTTCTCTTAGGAAAGGAATCTTTTCTAAAATAAATTGCTCAACTCCAACATTAGCTAATCCAATTGCATTCAGCATTCCGGAAGAAGTTTCAACAATTCTTTGCGGCGGGTTGCCTTTTCTAGGTTTAAGAGAAACAGATTTTGTAATAATCGCGCCTATTTTACTTAAGTCTGTGAATTGCGAAATTTCATTCCCATAACCCACTGTTCCTGAAGCGAGCATTACAGGATTCTGCAATTTTAATTTGCCAATATTTACTGATAAGTCGACGTTACTCATAACACAATATCTCTTGAGTTAAAAACCGGACCATCTTTACACACGAGTTTATATGAATTTATATTTGCGGTAGATTCTATAGGACAACCTTGACAAATACCAAAGCCGCAAGCCATAGCGCACTCGGTAGATATTTCGCATTCATAATTATTTTCCGCGCTAAACTTTTGTAGAGCTTTCAACATTGGTGTTGGACCGCATCCGAACAACTTTACATTTTTAACAAATAGACGCTTCTGCTTCTCTAACAATTCAATAACATTTCCCTTAAAACCGGCAGTGCCGTCGTCCGTTGAAATCGAGACGCTTTTTAATTTATAAGTAACTAAATCTGTTTTTGTTTGAGCGCCAACATAAGACAACACTTCTTTTGATGAATCGAGAGAGTTGATTAAATATGGAAATGGAGCGCTTCCTAATCCGCCTGCAACGATCACAGCTTGATCATAATTTCCGGATATGTTAAATCCATTCCCTAACGGTCCGAGAATATTAATTTCATTACCTTCTCTTTTTCCGGAAAGTATTTTTGTACCGATACCGTGGATATTAAATAGAAACGACACGCAATCACCTTCAGCTTCACAAATGCTGAACGGTCTTCTTAAAAGAGGGAAATCTGTATCCGAAACCTTTATGTTGCAAAACTGACCCGGCTTAATATTCTGAGAAATTTTTGGTGAGTATGCTTTGAGTAAATAAATATTTTGTTCGATAGGTTTTAGAAATTGAACTACTGCTTTTTCTGTGAACAAAACTCTCCTAATAATTCTAAAATTGACGCTGCAAATCTAATTAAAGATGAATTGTTTCCAAATAGTAATTAGAGATGAACTATGTTTTAAATAATTTGTTTTCGATGTCTGTAATTTTATCTAATCTTTTTTGATGCCGCTCGCCGCTGAAATCTGTTTCGAGCCACTTATTAATTATAGCTTTAACGGCTTCCTCGCCGAGTGTTTTTGCGCCAACAACCAACACATTAGCATTATTGTGAGAACGCGCGCTCCACGCAGTAAATTCATTATAGCACGTTGCAGCTCTTATGGTTGGAATTTTGTTTGCAGTAATTGCAGAGGGAATTCCGGTGGCATCGGCAATAATTCCAAACTCAACTTCTCCCGAAATTATTTTTTCGGCAACGGCTAAAGCAAAATCGGGATAATCGCAAGATTCCTTATTCAACGTTCCAACATCGATAACTGCCAAACCCTTATCGCTTAGAAATTTTTTAAGAATTTCTTTCAACTCAAACCCTGTGTGATCAGCTCCAATTGCAACTTTCTTAAATGCAGATTTTGTTGGAGTTGGAATATCTAATTTAATATTGCCTGATTTCGCAATAACCATTTTTAGGTCGTTCATTTTATCCTTAGCTGAAGGAGTTAAAATATCGTTCTGCCGCACGACTATTTCTTTCTTTCCTTTCTGATAAGATTCCAGAATGTCTCTTTCTGTGATTACGTTCTTCATCTTTTATAAGTTTTTTATGTTGTTCTTAAAATACCAAATATCAAAAAGCAAATGACAAATAAATTCTAAATACTAAAAAAGCAAACGTCAAAACTTGGCCCCGTTCTTCCTAATTCTTTTTATCTGGAGAAATACAAATTTCTAAATATGAATCATTAAATACTCTATTGCGATTTTTCTTTTATCGCTGACAGTATTTCTTCCGTCAAGTTAATTCAGTTTTCTTATTTAGTTTAAGATGATCTACTACCACCTTAACATCCTGCGCTTTATTTCTGTCACAAATTAACAGAGCATCCTCAGTTTCAATTACTATTAAATTTTCTACGCCGAGGACTGCTGTAAATTTCTTTTTTGTGCTAATGAAAGAGCCTTTTGTGCTTTCATAAAAAACTTCTCCCTCACTTGCATTTTCATCTTCATCTTTTTCTGCAAGCTGGTAGACCGCTTCCCAACTTCCCACGTCGTTCCAATCAAAGTTCCCTTTGATTAAGTAAACGTTTTGGGATTTTTCCATAATTCCATAATCAATCGAAATGCTCTTAAACTGTCCGTAAGCATTGAATAATACATCGTTGTATTCAGGCTTATTGATAGCATTATAAATATTATCTAATCCTTCAACCAAGTCCGGCATATGCTGGTTGAATTCCTTCATGATAGTATCAACGCTCCAAATAAACATACCGGAATTCCAGAAGAAATCTCCGGATTCCAAAAACCGCTCCGCAGTTTCAAGATTGGGTTTTTCTGCAAAGCGTAAAACTTTAAAAATACTATCCTCAATTGGGCTTTCTTCTATCTGAATGTATCCATAACCCGTTTCCGGTCTTGTTGGATTAATTCCAATAGTAACCAACCGCTGATTTTGCTCTGCGAATTCAATCGCGTCTTTTATGGTTTGCTGAAAAATGGAAACATCCTTAATTAAATGATCCGCCGGAAGCGTTATCATTATTGCGTTTTCGCATTTTGATTTTATAATTACCGCAGCCAAACCGATGCATGCCGCTGTGTTTTTGCCAAACGGTTCGGCAATAATATTTTCTACGGGAATGTTACTTAACTGCTCAATTATTCCTTCTCTTTGAGCGTTATTGGTGATGATAAAAATATTTTCCTTCTTCATAATTCCATTGAGCCGTAAAACAGTTTCTTGAATCATGGAATTTTCACTAAATATTTTCAATAATTGCTTTGGATTTTTTTCGCGGCTCTTTGGCCAAAATCTCGAACCTACTCCCCCAGCCATAATAACTGCGTATGCGTTCATCAAGTATTTCCTATTTTTTTGATAATATCATCTCGCCAAATTTTTCGGCACTATTTAAGTAGTTGGTAATATCCACTTCCTTTCCTCTAACCACCGCAACAATTACGATTAAACAAGCGCGCATGCTTACGATTACCTGCTTTTCCGGTAGCAGTTTCCCGTTCATAATCAATTTGAGCGCGACGGCAAAAATAATATGCATGTTAGCTAAAACCTTAAAACCCACTTTGCCAGCCAGCTCAGAATGATTTTTCATTATCTCGATATTCTGTTTAATATCGTCGGTATTGAATTCACTATTCTCAAGTTTTACCAACATCGACTCCAGGATTTTAATTGGTTTTAAAATTTCTTCTTCGAAATCCTTAAAATCAAATTCCGCTTTTTCTCTAATGCCGTCGAAAATAATTTCTTCTTTTAGTTTGTCTCTCCTAATTTCATTTTCATTTTGAGCAGGTGAATCGGGTATTACAATCGCTTTAAATTTTTCACCTGAAGGTAGTTCCGATTTTAATTTATTCTCAGAGAGATTTACATTAACACTGGCTGCATTCCGATTAATAATTTCGCCAAACTCAGGTGGAGTAACAATATCAAGCAAATTACTTACAGAAGAGATTAACGACTGACTTTGATTTTTAAAATTTTCGGAGAATTTTATAAAATCCACCTTCGCATGAACTAGCGAATAATGGATTTCCCCTAATTTGATTGCAAATTTCGAGAACTCGGTAATCTTTTTTAATCTCGAAATTTCTTCTTCTAAGTTTGCGCATTTATTCAGATGATCACGGATTAACGCAACCACTTCAATTTTCTCAGAACTCAATCTCAAGTTATTAGAAGCATTCACGAAGGCTTGAATTATATATTGTTTTACCAGATCCATTATCATTTAATAAATATTCTTGGAACTCTTTTGCTGATATTGCACGTTATTTCGTAAGGTATTGTTTTCAAAATAGATGACCATGTCCACGCGTCAATTGATAATTTATTTTCACCGAACAAAATAATTTTATCGCCAACTTGAACTTTGGAATTAGTTACATTAAAAATAATTCTATCCATGGTCACTCTGCCAATTTGTTCGAACTTTTTGTTGCGAATAATTCCATGAATTTTATTCGTTAAATTTCTATTAACTCCGTCGGCATATCCAATCGGAACGGCGGCAGTTGTAATATTTTCTTTTGCGATAAATTTTCTGCCGTAACTTACCGATTCTCCTTTCTTAATTTCTCTAATTTCAGAAACTTTGGAAATGAGAGACATCACAGGTTTCAATTTAATAGTTCCCTTGGTTTGAAGCGAGGGATAATATCCATATAATGAAATACCAGGGCGCACCATGTCGAAATATGCGTCCTCCAAATCGAGTATTGCTCCGCTGTTTGCCGCGTGAACAATTCCGTAACTGAAAGCCGCTTCCTTTAATAATGCTAAAACCGAATTGAATCTTTGAAGCTGTAATTTTGCAAATCTTTTATCTCTTTCATCAGATGTGGCAAAATGCGTATAAATTCCGATTACTTCAATATTCTTTATTGCCGTTAGCGCTGAAAAGAATTTTACAGCTTCGTCAAAACGTACGCCCATTCTTCCCATTCCGGAATCAATATTAACGTGCACTTTAAGTACATTTTTCAGTTTCTTTAATTTGATCTGTTCTAATTGCTCGAAGGCTGAAAGAGACGGAGTGATATTATACCTGCGATATTCATCCAATTCATCGTATTGAAAAGGAGAAAAAGTTAAAATTGGTTTCTTAGTAACTTTTGCTTTTCGTAGTTCGATGCCCTCTTCAGTTAAAGCTACGCCATACCATTCAGGAGAAGAACTACCCAGACTTTCATAAGTTTTAACAGCTTCAACCGCCCCATGTCCGTACGCATCGGCTTTAACAACAGCCATCACTTTTCGGTTTTTTACTTTTTTTCTAATATTTATATAATTATGAATTAGGCTGGAAAGATTAATTTCCGCAAAAGTAGAACGCATAAGTTATTTATCTAATAGAGTGATTTAATGACTTTATAAAAATAAAGGATTAACTCAAGATATAAAAGTTAAGTAAATCATTATCTTTTGGAACTTTTTAACAATTTTGTCGATTATTTATAAAATTAGGCTCTAGAATTTTGCGCAAATAAAAATATTGTTCAAATAATTAGAATATTTTTTTTATCTTGAGGTCAACTTCTGGACAATCCGATTAATACAGTATAATTCTTAAGGAGGCAAAGTGCTTATAACTACTACAAATAACATTGAAGGGAAAAAAATTATTAAATATTATGGATTAGTGTCCGGTGAGGCTATTCTCGGCGCTAATATTTTTAAAGATTTTTTTGCCGGTATTAGGGATATTGTGGGTGGGAGATCAGCCTCTTACGAAAAAGAATTAAGAGAGGCAAAGGATATTGCAATAAAGGAAATGTGCGAGCAAGCAATAGCCTATGGCGGAAATGCAGTAATCGCAATTGATCTTGATTATGAGACAATTGGACAAGGCGGTAGTATGCTTATGGTTTCTGCCAGCGGAACTGCCGTTGTTATAGAAGATTAATTTTTCCGAAAACAGAATTAATTTGATTCTGTTTTCCTATGGTACAATCATAAACTTGAATTTATGCAGGTTGTCTAATAATTTGATGACAACAATTATATAGATAAACATTAATTTCAAATTACGATTCCTGTTCTAAATGATAGGAGGTATCATTGAATAATTCAGAAATTATTAAGGATCTTTCATCGCGCCTAAATCAATCCCAAGATGAAACGAAAAGGCTGCTCAGTGGGGCTGCCGATCAGATTCAGAAATTGATAGATGAAGATAACCGAATCAGTATTCCTAACCTTGGAATCTTAAGCGTCTCATTCAAGAAGGAAAGAAAATCCTTCAATCCAATTCAAAAAAGATTTTTTATGCTGCCGCCCAAAAGGCTGGTAAAATTGCGTATTGCTTCATCTTTAAAAAAACAATTTGAAGAAAAGAGGTATAGCGATGAATGAGAAAATTTCTTATCACGAATTGGTTAATATTATCGCCGCAGAAACGGGCGCTTCAAAAGAACTAATTGAACAACTTCTCACTGAAACCGTGAGCCTCACGAGAGAAGGGCTCGAAAGAGATGGTAATGTTCATCTCAGCGGATTTGGGCACTTCAAGCTAAGATGGAATAAACCTAGAGTCGGCAGAAATCCACAAACGGGAGAAGAATTAGAAATTCCCGGCAGATATCTTGTTAATTTTAGAGCCGAAGCAAAACTGCGAGATTTCATTAACAGAAAATATGCTCATCTAAAACCGAGATTGATCGAAGAGGAACCAGCTCAAGAAAGTTTTATTGAACCTGATCCCAAAGTTTCAGTAATTCCAGAAATAATCCCAAAGAAAGAAAAAATCATTGTAACAAAAGAAGAAAAGAAATCCTCTAGAAAATGGGGTTGGATTTTAGTGCCATTAATTTTGATACTATTGTTCTTTTTCTTTTTTCCCTTAAACACCGGCGACGATCTTGAAATTTCAAAATCCAAAGTTTCAGAAGAGACAACTAATGAATCTGAGTTGGGAAAGGATCAAGATGCAGGAATTTCCGAAGATCAAATCTCAGAATCGATAGAAGCGGAGAGTGAAGCAGCTGAAGTGACCGGGATTCCTGGCGGAACGCATACCGTTGCATCCGGCGATGTGCTTTGGAGTATTTCCGAAAAGTATTACCAACAAGGAAATTTGTGGCCCAATATTTATCGCGTGAATATGAGCAATATTGCAGATCCTGATTCATTAACTCTTGGATCAAAAATTATAATTCCCCCGCTTCAGGGCGAAATGGGAAATTTGAGTAAAGCCGACTTGAAAGATATTTCCGAAGGATTTGGCGAAGCATATTTGATTTACAAAAAATTCGGAAGTGAGAAAGCGTTGAATTATTTGTGGGTTTTAATCAAACTAAAAGTCAATGAAGCAATTAATACTTATAGCGATAGAGTAGATAAAAGAGATTTAGAATTGGTGCGTTTAATGAAAGGCGCTCCGCTTATAAAGTAGTTGTATGCAAAATGATAGAGAATTAAAATGAAAAGTGTAATAAAATTACTTTTGTCATTATTTGTAATGTTATTAATTCATCTTCTTATCAGTTGCGATACTACAGGAATTAATGACACAGATGAAGTTCTAATAAAGACAAATGCCAATTCTTACAAAATTAATGATAGCACTAGAATAGAATTAAAAATTCAAAACAATTTACCAAATCCAGTATATTATATTTGTTCTGGAGATGTATTTCTAGACGAATTAAAAAATAATAAGATCATCAATTCGTGGAAAGTCAATGGATTTGAGGAATGTTTAGCAATTCGTCCCATCACCCCTCAAAGTGAAAAATTTTTTTACTTTTCGTTTCAAGATGATAATTCTCTCATGATACAATCAGGTGCAATTTATACTGAAAATGTCATATATAGATTTAGAGTGATATTATTTGTTGATAATGAAGCAGAACAAAGTCTTGAATATAGTTCGACTATCTCAAATCAATTTAATATTCTAAAATAATTGAATAGGATTTTTTGAAGAGAAAACCAAAGAAAGCCTTCAATAAAAGGAGGCTTTCTTTTTAAAACTATTTATGAGTCCACTGCCACAAGATGTGTATATCAAACCTGCCTACAGATAGGTTTGTGAGAGAATTAAAAACCGTTGAAACGGTTCACTAATTCTCTAAGTTGTTTTTAACCCACGACTTAAGTCGTGGGTTAAGTATAACTCAGTTGTGATTCTTTTAACCGTTTTAACGGTTTATTTTCCTTTTGGAGCATCCTCATTTATACAATTTCTCGGCTTTTTCCGCAGAAGTCACAATCCCCTTAATCAGAGAAGAACTAAAACCCGAATGCTCCATTTGGTTTAATCCCGCAATTGTACATCCTTGTGGAGTTGTTACTTTATCAACTTCCCATTCCGGATGATTACCTCCGTCAATAATCATCGCCGCAGCGCCTTTTGCAGTTTGTGCAGCCATGAACAAAGCATCTTCTGCGTGAAAACCAATTTCTATTCCACCTTGGGAAGCAGCGCGGATTGCTCTCATAAAAAATGCAATACCGCACGCACATAAAGCAGTTGCGGGAACCATTAATTCTTCACTAATTACGACCGTTTTTCCTAATCGATTAAATAATTTCAAACTGATATCGAGAGCCGCCTTATCTTCCGGAAGTGCGGAAATACAAGTCATGGATTCACGAATTGCAATAGCAGTGTTTGGCATTACTCGAACGGTTGGAATATGATTACCCACAATTTCTTTTATTTGCTTAATTGAAGCGCCGGATACAACCGAAAACAGCATATGTGTATAGCGAATTAAATGTTCTTTTATTTCTTCCAGAACGTCGTTTAACTGTTTTGGAGTAAGAGCGGCAATAATAATTTGCGATTTTTTTACCGCTTCAACATTACTTGCCGAAATTTTGAACCCGCGAGATTCAAAATCACTTAAGCGTGAAATATCTCTTCGGGTTAATATAATATCGGAAGCTCTAACATCTCCGCCGGCTGCTAATCCGTTTGCAATAGCCGAGCCGATATTTCCACAACCTAAAATGGCGATTTTATTTTTCATAAGTTCCCGTGTTAAAAGTTTAATAAATATTCTTTCAATTCCGCATATTCATTAGAAAGCGGAACAAACTTAGATTCTGTATTCAGACATTTGCTCAATCTTTCGTGTAATGAAAGTTTATTTTGAGGCAATGCTAATTTGATGACTTCCAAAAATTTTGAGTAATGCGCAGTTTCTAAAATAACGCCCGTATGAGAATCCGCTAATGATTGCTGATACTTTGCTAGCGCCAAATAACCAATTGCTCCATGGGGATCAAGAATGTAATTGTGCGAATCTTGAACGAGTTGAATTGCTCTCACTGTTTCGGAATCACTGAAAGAAAACGAAGCTATATCGTTCCTGAATTTGAAAATATCGTTCCCGTAAATCCACCCCAATCTTTCCAAATTGCTGGGTTTACCAACATCCATTGCATTTGAAAATGTCTGTACTGATTTTTTTGATTGATAACGTCCGGATATCAGATATTCTGTAAATACATTATTTCGATTTGTTGCAGCAACAAACTTCTTTACCGGTAGTCCCATTTTTTTTGCAATCACTCCGGCTGTTAAATTACCCAAGTTGCCCGAAGGCACCGAAAAGACTACTTTATGATTTTGCCGTGTTTGCAAGAATCCATCAAAGTAGTAAAATGTTTGAGGAATTAATCTGGCGATATTAATCGAATTCGCCGATGATAAATTTATTTTTGATTTTAATAAACTATCTTGAAAGGCTTCTTTTACAAGGTTTTGGCAATCATCGAAAGTTCCATCGATTCTGAGGGCTGTAATATTATTTCCAAGAGTTGTAAATTGTTTTTCCTGTACTTCGCTAACTTTACCATTGGGATAAAGAATAAAAACATTTATTCGAGGGATTCCTAAAAATCCGCTTGCAACCGCGCTGCCAGTATCTCCTGATGTAGCCACAAGAATATTTAGTTCTCGATCAGAATTTCGCACAAAATAATCCATAACATTTGCCATAAAGCATGCGCCAAAATCTTTAAATGCAAGCGTTGGACCGTGAAATAACTCTTGAATCTGCACTTGAGCAGTAAGCCTCACTAACGGAGAAGGAAATGAGAGAGTTTTTTCAATTATGTTAATTAATTGATCTTCGGGAATCTCTTCGGCAATAAAGTTTTTTGAAATATTTAGCGCAATTTCTTTAATATCATAATTAGTGGAAATCTTTTTAAAGTCGAGATTTAGATTATGAATATTTTCGGGAACAAATAAACCGCCATCCGGCGCAAGACCGTGCAGCACGGCATCCTTAAAACTATAGGATTGATTATTGTTTCGTGTGCTAAAATATTTCATCAGTCTAAAACTTTTGGTCCGATATGATTAATTTTTGAGACGTAACTAACGCATTTAGTATTCGTTTGTTTTACAGAAGCTTCCATACTTTGCGCTATTTTTATTGCTTTAATTTGTGAATCACTAAACGCAAACATTGAAGGACCCGAACCGGTTACGTTACAATTAATTGCGCCGGCTTCAAATGCCGAATTACGAATCTGATCGTAAATTGGAATTAGTTTGGCTCTTCTGGGTTCGGCAATATGATCAACCAGCGAACGCGCAATCAAGTTAAAATCGGAAGTAATTAATCCGGCAATTAATCCTGCTGCGTTCCCGGCTTGATTACACGCCGTTTTCAAATTTACTTCTGCCGGTAATATCCTGCGCGCTTCAATTGTTTTTATCTGAATCTGAGGAAATACAATTGAGCAATACAAATTTTTTGGCGTGGGTATTCTAATTATATCAATCGGATTATAACTCCGAATTAGAATAAATCCGCCGAAAAGCGCGGGCGCGACATTATCTGCGTGGATTGCTCCGCTTGCAATGCTTTCTCCCGCGAGTGCGAAATTCAAAAGTTGATTTTTCGATTGCTTTAGACTCAACAATTTGTTTGCCGCAAAAACGGCTCCAACTGCACTAGCCGCGCTTGATCCAATACCGCTGCCAACTTCCATTTTCTTATGGATTTCTATATCCAATCCGACATTCACTTGCAATTCTTTTAACATTGCCTTGATTGCAACACCGGCTGTATTTTGCGAAATGTTCATAGGAAGTTTAGTTTTTACGCCTGTAATTTTTGTAATTCTTAGCTTTCTATCATTTCTTTTACGGATTATGATTTCATCGCCCGGAAATTTTACGGCAAAACCCATAATGTCAAATCCGGGTCCAACGTTTGAAACCGAAGCGGGAGCGAAAACGCGTATAGAATTTGAACTCATATTAATTTCCCAAAAATCCTTGTTCTTTCAGTAATTCCGCAATTAATATTGTTCCGCCTGCAGCGCCGCGGATAGTGTTGTGAGAAAGCACGACAAATTTAATATCAAACAGCGAGTCCTTGCGGAGACGTCCAATTGAAACGCTCATTCCCCGCCCCAAGTTTCTGTGAATTCTAGGCTGCGGATAATTATCTTCTTCAAAATAAATAATAGGATTTTCCGGCGCAGTCGGAAGTTTTAATTTTTGAGGAAGTCCTTTGAACTCACGAAGGACGCGTTTAACTTCTTCGGGAGTAACTTTATTCTTCAGTTTTAATTGAACGCATTCCAAGTGCCCATCAAGAACCGGCACACGATTACACTGAGCGCTAATTTTGAACTCGGCATATTTTATTTCATTCTCTCGAATCTCTCCCAAAATTTTCTTGGGCTCCATTTCTAATTTAACTTCCTCCCCGCCGATGAAGGGCACAACATTGTCAAGAATATCCATGCTCGGAATACCGGGATATCCGCCTCCCGATATTGCCTGCATCGTAACTACATTCAAACTTTCGATGCCGAAATTATCAAATATCGGTTTCAAAGCAAGAGTCAAACCGATTGTGGAACAATTCGGATTTGTGATGATTGCTCCGCTCCATTCTTGCTGATGAATCAACGCAAGGTGTTCCGGGTTTACTTCGGGGATAACTAACGGCACATTCTTATCAAATCTATGATTCCTTGCATTCGAAATTACCGTGTATCCGGAGTTTGCAAATTCACTTTCAATTTCTCCGGCAACTTTGGCATCCAGACCGGAAAAAATAATTTTGGAATCAAGATTTGGTTCGCATTTTTTAACAGTTAGTTTGGCAATTTTGCTATCTAACGGCGAAGCCATATTCCAATTTGTTGCTTCAGCATAAGGTTTGCCTACCGATCGGTCAGATGCTGCGACTTCAGAAATCTGAAACCAAGGGTGGCTTGAAAGCAATTCTACAAACTTTTGTCCGACACTTCCGGTTGCGCCTAAAACTGCCACTGATAATTTATTTTTCATTTTATTTCCGTTTACTTTGAAGCAAATTTTTGTGAATAACATTGAGCGCTTTTGAAAGATCCTTTTTGTTTATCACAAGAGAAATATTCAACTCAGACGAACCTTGCGCAATAGCAATGATGTTAATATTATTCTTCCCAAGAGATTGAAAAACTTTACCTGATATTCCAGGAGTGTGCCGCATATTTTCTCCAACAACTGCAATGATTGAGAGATTCTCTTCAACAATCACCTCTCCAATTTTTTTGTCGATCATTTCAAGTCGAAATTCTTCTTCTATAACTTTCTTTGCATCCTTGCCCGATTCGGGAAGCACGGCAAGGCAAATGCTATGTTCAGAAGACGCCTGCGAAATTAATATAATATTAATTCTATTCTTTGCAAGAACCCCAAACAACCTCGATGCAATTCCCGTAACGCCAATCATGCCGCCACCCTGAACCCGCACAATTGACACATCATCAATTGAAGAAATCCCTTTGATTGTAAACGGATCTTTCAAATTGCGCGCAACTATTTCTGTCCCCTCAAAATCCGGTCTGAATGTATTCTTGATAACGATCTTAATATTTTTTTGAAGTGCCGGAAGCATTGTAGGCGGATAAATAACTTTTGCACCAAAGTGAGAAAGCTCCATCGCTTCCTCATATGAAACTGATTTAAGAGGGAAAGAATTTTTAACTTTGCGGGGATCTGCAGTTAGAATACCGTCAACATCTGTCCATATCTCAATCGCCTTTGCATTGATAGCTGCGCCAAAAATTGAAGCTGTGTAATCCGAACCGCCGCGCCCGAGAGTTGTAATTTCGTTGCTTCTGCTCGAACCAATAAATCCGGTAATAATCTGCGTTTTGTTTTTCCGCTTGAAGAATCTGGATATCTTTTTATCAGTAATCTTAAAATCTACACGCGCATTACCGAAATCGCTGTTGGTTTTTATAAGCTTTGAAGCATCTAAATATTCGCAGATAAGCCCTCTATTATTCATAGTTTCACTGATGATTGTATTAGAAAACCTCTCGCCGAAGCTCAATATATAATCAAGTGTGCGCGGGGTTAATTCTTTCACTAAATAAATTCCGTGAAGAATTTCTTCTAACTCCGTAAAAAGCAAATTTAGTTTCTCGATAACCACAACGTTTTTACTCGGGTTCAGTCCATTCGCTATATCTATATGGTCTTGATAAAGTGAGTTGAATTGTTCCTTGTGATTTGGTTTGCGGTCGTAAGATAAATTTCCGACCTCAATTAGTTTATCTGTAACGTTTTGAAAAGCAGAAAAAACTATTGCAATCCTTTTACGCTTCAGAATATAATGATGTTCAATGATATTGATTACTTGATTTATTCTATCAACATTACCGACACTTGAGCCGCCGAATTTTAGTATTATCATTTTTTATTCCAATTACTAATATTGTGTTAAATTGTAAAAGTGAAAAGATTATTGAATCAGCACATGCACATTGACTGCGTTTGTGCCGCTGCGGTTTGTGTATGTGAAATTGTGTTATGAAGAATATAGTTTATCATTATTTTTGTTTTCCAAATGACAGGAATTTTTGGATTGATTATAATAATCGGAAATGATAGTAACAAGGGATTTATTAGTAAAACGAATAAATTTTTAACTTTTCCACATTATGGGAAATGCAATAACTTAGAGAAGTTTAAAAGTTATGGGTAGAGATATTAGCAAAATCAAAGAAGGCGGCGGTTGCGCTTTTGCAAAATATAAAAGTCATTGACACCTAAAAATAATGTTATTGCGCGCAGCAACGCAATTCGTATTATACTTTAACGGAACATCGAGTTCGACTATCAGTGCAAGATTTCACAAAACATTAGCATATCTCTTACTAAATAAAGCTGAACAAGCTCGGGCTGAAACTAACATTAATGATGTTGTTTTAAGCGGCGGAGTTTTTCAAAATGAAATTCTTCTTGAATTTATGGAGAATGAATTGCAGCTAAAGGGATTCAATGTTTATTCCCATTCCAAAATCCCAACGAATGACGATGGAATTTCTTTTGGACAAGTAATGGTAGTGAATGAATTGATCACAAAAGGAATGCGGCAAGTAGAGTTTGTTTTATAAATTAGAGAATATCTCGAGTGTTAAATTGCCAGGTGTAACCCCTATGGGAAAAGGTCTACTACTAAACCTCCGAGGTTTTGAAAACCTTGGAGGTTTTAGGGTTTATAATGAAATTACCTTTTTAGACTGTCTAACGAGTTAGAGAAGACTCATTTCTTTTAGTATCATTTCACATGCGGCAGGAATTGA
>JAHJTX010000344.1 GCA_018829545.1 Bacteroidota bacterium
ATCGTTTTCACATCTGACATCGTTCTTCACATTTGACATTTGACATCGTTTTCACATCTGACATCGTTCTTCACATTTGACATCCTACTTTTGACATCTGACATTTGACATCATTTTTTCACATTTGACATCGTTCTTCACATTTGCCATCCAACTTTTGACATTTGACTTCTGACTTTTGTCATCTTACATTTGACATCATTTTCACATCTGACATCGTTCTTCACATTTGACATCATTTTTTTTCACATCTGACATCGTTCTATTTAATTATCTCAAAATCGCCAAGACTTATTGCGCTATCGGGATCGGTTTCTTTTTCCGGCTGCCATGCGCGGACGTGGATCAGCGGTTTTGCTTCGTCTTCAAAATCAATCATTAAAAACAAATATCCCACGTCGCTGTATGTAGAAGATTTCCAATACTGTTTAAGCTGAACGCCGTAAATGTCATTGTAAATCCTATGCTGAACAACGTCTATTTCATCGAACCCAACGTCAATGAATAAATTACGTTTGAAAACGGCGCGCAGATTTTTTATGTATTCGGCTTTACTCATTCTTATTAATTCAACGCGTTTTTTCTCAAGGTTCTTTTCGAGAAGATCATTTTTTTCTTTTTTGATTTCAATTACTCTGCCGACTATTATCAATGCTTGCTCGCTAAAAACTTTTTCGAGCAGATCGATGTCCTTTCTATTGTAAGCTGTGCGGAAGTTTTCGACAAAGCTCAAAATCATCTGCCTTCTTCTAAAATCCGTAATGTCTTTTCCGGTACGCAAAAGTTTATTGTATTGATGCGTTTCGATACCGAAATATATTTCCTGAATTACGCCGTCATCGCTGTATTGAAACACTCCCTCCTCAAAATGCAGAGAATCGTTTGTAAGTCTTATTGTAAAAGGAATATTCCTAAGCTCGTATCCACCGTCTGTTTTTTTAATTAATCTCGTAATCAATTCTGTTTCGCTGCATTGAAACGGCGCAGTTTCCCACAAAGCGTTCATGGAAGATTTTGCGTGATCGCTGACAGACTTGAGATTTATCTCAACTTTCTTTCTTTCCGCGTAGGCTACGTTAAAAAGAGTTAACAGATCGGTAGTAGTTTTCTCAACTATCTCTTGAAGCGGTTCGTTGCCTATGTCCTCAAGATAAACGCTGGTTTTGTGCTGCGCAGTAATTGAACAGAAAGTAAAAATAATTAGAGCCGTAATTAGTTTATAGTTAGCCATATCTCTGTTTTTCCTATATATTTTTTTCTATAATCTTCTAGTCTTTCGGAGAGACTTAAATCAATCCGGTAATTTTCTACTTGAGGACTGATCACGCTTTCTACCATATCAGATTCTTTATTGAACAGAACCACGTAACAGATTTCCGGATTAAGGAAATTGTCTTTTCTTCCGACGACGATTTTGCCCGTAGTTTTCAAATCGCTCAAATATTTTAAAACGTTCTGATAACCCTTAGCTTTAATAAGCCAATCGGTAATTTCATTTGAATATTTTTTCACTTCAGTGCTTAATAAATACGATGCTTTCTCTCCGTGAATTACGCCATCCTGGTCTATCTGTTTTTTTACTTTTAATTCTTTAAGCCCGTTTACTGTAAGCGTAACTTCATACAATCCGTCTTTCCTGTATTGATGAAGAACTTTTTGGTCATTCGAAAATGTATTATCCCCCATTTCCCATTCCAATCTGGAAACGCTAAGGTTATTAACCTTGTGAATAAACTCAAGCATTCCTTGTTCGTTCTTTTTAACGGTGAAATCTATTTTTACAATCGGAGTGAAATCAATCTGAACCGTCTGCCTTACCTCAACGGGAAATTCTTTGTGCAGTTCCATCAATTCGGAATTTTCATTGAAGTATATCTGAGAAATTATTTCGAAGTCCTTTAACAATTCGGACGGCTGTTCGTAAAGAAATAACGAAGCTTTCCCTGATTTAATCTGCATTGCCGGATTACCGGGAAGATTTAATCTTACTTCGATATTTTCAACCGGTTTGTATCTGAAATCAGCTTGTAAATCTATAGTTATTAAGTCCTGCGCAGCGGGGTCAACTTTCAACGCATTTATTTTGTAATCTATTTTTTTCTGGAATGTCTGAATTTTTGTTTCCAAAAAAGTTTTTACGTTGTTGTATTCAGAATTGGAAAGCTGACTTTTAAAATTGATCGGATTCGGACTGAGAATTGTTTTGAGATACGCTTTATAGAAAAACGAAATTGCGCTCGCCGCTCCATCGTCTCTTTCCATGTTTTCAGCAATAGTTAAAATATCGCGCACATCATCCGCAATTTCCTTCATCGTTCTGTTGTAATCTTCCTTACTCAAATAAGCTATTACCTGATATTTACCGTTACGGAATTTTTCCGAATACTGCAATCCTTTGAGTTTTAGAATGGAAAATATTTTTGATGATTTGTTATAATCCGACTGCAGACCAAAATCATTTTCCTCTTGATACAGCTCTGTTTTGCTCTTAACCGTGACCGAGATTTTGCTAACCAGATCGTCTCTTGCAGAGGATTTTGCGGTGTGCTGGGAGTCGGAAACACCTTCTCCGTAAAAGTAATCGCCGGAAAGTTTAATATCCCTTTCGCTGGTTTCCTGAGCATTAATTTTTGCAGAAAGAGCGATTGTAAAAAGCAGTAATAAAAGAATTTTTAGTCTCATAATAATTTCTGTTGTTAGTTTATTTTTATATCATGTGTTGAGTTCTTGCTTCTAAACTTTTTGAATAGTTCATTCACATTATCCGCTCGTATATATGAATACAACTGAGCGGTAAGTTTTTTGTTGTTCTCAAAAAAGTCTTTCGTTGCAAAAGATTTGATGTAGAGCAGGTGAACTGTCTGTAAATCTTTATTCAGAAAGATTGCTGTAACCGTAGTCTTGCCGTTTAGTTCTTCAAATCCTGTGAAGCATTCTGTGCTTTTATTTAAGTGTGCTAGCAGATTTTCAAAATCAACATAAAAGCTGTCAATCACTCCGTATCTAAAATACTTTAGCCACAGAGGAGGAAATTCATTCATGAGTTTTGGGTTTGCCATTGCGTTCGAAATACTTGCAAAAGAATTCTCTTTGTCAAAAATCAGATTGAATTGATTATCTCTCCTTTCATAATAATTATCCGAAGAAAATCCCTCTAGGAATATTCCGCCTTTTTTGAGAAAGAGGTTTTCTTCCATCTTCTCCAGGCTATTAGTATCGAGCACATTCTCGTCGTAAGAGATATTATGTTTATTTTCAGTGATGAGCTTCATGAAATAATTGTCTCTTTCATATTTATCCATTCCGGAAAAAAGGTCCACGTTACGAGGGAATTCTATATAAATATACGCGCCGGAATCATCCTTCCATTCGGCGGTAAATTTTTGATCGTCAGCGCTTAACAAAAAGTTTCCCTTCAAGATTGAAGACCATTCCGCCTTTGAATAGCCGGCATTAGTTTTTCCATTTAAACTAAAGAGCACGTTTTTATACTTTGATCTTTCCAGCGAGCTTAAATTGAACGAGCCAAGTTTTATTAAAAGGTATCTCTCAAGAAATTGGTAAATAAACATGTCGTGCTGTTTCGGATATTCATTAAAAATATTCAATCCGAGATGAGTTATAAGCGTGTCCTCGTAAACGTCCAGTCTGATTTTATCTTCCGAATCGTCTGTGCCCGCGAGATAAGTTTTAAAGTTCGATTCATGGTTTATGAGTTTCATCTCCCTGCTCAAGTTGAAATTTTTAATCAACTGCTTATGAATTTCCGACAGTTCATCGGAAACAAATGACAACTGAGCCGTAACTAAATTTGCGGCAAATATAAGTACCGGCAGCCATGCAATCGGTTTTGTTTTCATAATATCACTTCAATTGGTCGTAGTATTTATTGAAGCGTGATTTAAATGTTCCGCCGGGATTTTCCTTTTCGTAATTATCATTCACAAAACTTTTTATCAATTCAAATCTTTTTTGCACTTCATTTGGACTGAGATAATTATCGTGGAAAATATCTTTTTCCTGTTTGTGCAGCAGAGCAAGTTTATTGGTTATTCTCACAATTCCCCATGGATCGTATCCTGCATTAGCTAAAAGAATTGATGCGGCTTTATCAGCCTCAGTCTCGTATTCTAATGTTCTGTATCCAACAACTTTCTCGTACATGTTTGCCATCATCCCGTCGAGTTCATCGGCTGTTTCGTTGCCGGATTCATCGTCTGTCTCTTCGTCAAGTTCAGCGAACATATCATCAGATTTAATGTGAACAGCTCTCTCTTTCATCTCTTTCATACCGTGCTTCAGAAGAACGTGCGAAAGTTCGTGTGCAATTATAGCGGCTAGTTCGGATTCGTCCTCGCAAACCAGATAAGCTCCTTTTGTAATAAAAATATAACCTCCCGGACAGGCGAAACCATCTGCCTGCTCTTGATTCAGAAGCAAAGTGTGAAACTCAAAATCATAAAAATTTGATTTTATCAGCAGCGCTCTCGAAACTAAATCAATATATTTTTTAACGTTCGTGTTCGGGTGAACTCCCTTTGCTGCTAAGCGCGATGCAATTCCCAGCCCAATTTGCTGCTCTTCAAGAACTGGATCGTACTCCTTAATCTCAACGCCGATGTCGTCAAAATCAACTTCATCACGATTCTCCGAAGAGTACAAATCAATTAGATTCACGAAACCCTGCGCCTCACTCTCCGTTACTTCGTTTCGAATCAATCTAAAAAATTGATTAACATCGCCTTCCCCAACTGAACCGAGTTTGCCGGTAAGCCCTTTAACTGCTCCGGCTAGACTAACTTTTGAAACCTTTGACGAGCTCCACAAATCCGCAAGTTTTGAAGTGAGATTTGTATTTGCTTTTTTGTCAGACAAGGAATTTGCAGCAATCCAGCCCCGGACGGCGCCGTCAGTTTCAATCAATTTCCACTTTTCGCCGTCGTCAAGAATGTTGAGTTTAACGCCTTCCGGCAGAATTGTAACTAAATTGTAATAAGGTCCTGCGCCTTCGCGCACATAGTTATTAGCTCTTTTTGTGTAAACCATATTTTCTAGAATCAAACCAAGTACAAGAAGAGCTGTTATTGCGAATATTATTTTTTTCATAAATCCCTCAACTTTATTTCACGTTAGAATAATAAACTCCGTTCCAGTCCGGAGCGGGTTCATCATCCATAAAATTGATTATCCTTTTTCTATATATCTCTATGCTTAAATCATTCGATTTAATTTTCTTGGCTTTGTCAAAACACATAAGTGCGTTATTCCAGTTTCGGTTTCTATAATGAATTAAGCCTTCTTCAAAATTATTTTTATGATCTTCTTCCTCGTGAGATAGAAGTCCTTTCTCTGAAATGAGTTCATAAATTTTCAGCGGTATTTTTTTCCCTTTAACAGCAATCAAATCCAACTCACGAACCTCAAATTTATTCTGCGATGCTTTTAATGTTTCCTGCCCGATTATAATATCGGTACCGAATATTTTGTTCATACTTTCCAGTCTCGAAGCAATATTTACCGGATCGCCGATTGCTGTGTAGTCTACTCTCAAGCGAGAACCGATATTACCAACAATCATCTCTCCGGTGTTAAGTCCCATTCTCGTAATAAATGGAGATACGTTGGAATTATTCTCACCGCCAAATTTATGATTCATCTGTCGTTTGATTTCAAGAGCTGCTGCGCAGGCTTCAACAGCGTGCGTTTCAGTACTTACCGGCGCGCCGAAGACAGCCATTATCGCATCTCCAATATATTTATCGAGCATAGCTTTGTGTTTTAAAATTATGTCGCTTGCCTGCGAAAAATAATTATTGAGATGCCTTACCAATTCTTCTGCTTCAAGATTTTCTGCAAATGAAGTAAAACTCACTATGTCAGAGAAAAAGACTGTTGCTATTACTTTTCGCCCGCCAAGTTTAATTTCATCGCGCTGTAATAAAATTTCATCAACTACTTCTTTGCTGATGTATCTGCTGAATGTGCGTCTTAGTTCTAATTTTTGTTTTCCTTCGCTTACAAATTTGTATACGGACATATAAACAAATGCAAGCAGCATTCCTGTAGAAGGGAGGATTATTGGGAATAAATAATCGTAAATATAAAATCCAAGAAGTGCTACAAGAATAAATAAAACATATACTCCAATGCTGACCAAAAGCAGATATCTTGTTTTTTCGAAAAACGTGAAGCTAAGAAGAACTATTAAAATCAAAATTGTAGATAAATAAAGTTTGGAAATGTCCGGTAGTAGTTTGATAAAATCCTTTTGAATCAAATTACTGAGCAGTGTTGTATGCAATTCCATTCCTGGAATAAGATTATATTCAGCAATAGGAGCGGTTTTTATATCATTCAATGAAGTTGCAGTAGCGCCGATAAAAATAATTTTATCTCTAAATTTTTCTAATGGAAGAATTGGCTCTTGCCCATCTTTAATTTTGATGCCGGACAATATCGCCGAGGAAATAGAATAGTGCTCGAACGGACTTTCCCCATTTTCATAATTGTAGTATTTCAGCAAAAAATTTCTTGAGTTATCAAAGGGTAAACTGGAAGGGAAATTATCCGCTCCTTCACCAGAGTTTAAAAACAATTTTAAATAAAGAAGGAAAGAAATCTGCGGAATCATTTTACCGCTGAACTTAAATATCAGCGGTGTTCTTCTAATCTGTCCGTCGGAATCGGGAATTAGATTTACACAGCCAACCCCAGATGAATTTTCCTGAAGTCTGGGTCTGGGAGCAATAGCAGATGTAAACTTTAGTTCGGAACAAAATTCATGATTCAAATTATTTGTATGATCGAGAGGATTCATGGAGGTTAGAGAATCCTCCTTTAGAATGGCGATAAGATAAACACCGCCGTTATTCTTTATTGCTTCAGCAAATCTAATTTCAGATTCCTCAGCTTCGCTTTCAATTCTGTCAATATCCGCCGACGATAAATCGATATCGAATACAACCGCTTTTGTACCCGCAAGCGTAAAGTAATCTAAAAGAACTGCGTAAAACTCTCTTGGCCAGGGCCAGGGAATTGCTTGCTCTTCGAAAAAATTCAGGCTGTTTTCATCAATATCAATACATACAATATTGGTATCGGGAACAGAATTACGATTCCAATAATTAACTCTATAATCAAGCGTTCTGTATTCAAGCGGGTGCAGTATTCCTGAAATTTCTAAAAGAAAGAGAATTGCTAGTAATACAATGAACGCTATAGTATTTGGCAGCCACTTAAAATTTAAGCCGGCAACATATTTTTTCCACATAAGATTCGCACAGTTATTTTGATTCTGAATTTTTCAATTCATTATCTAATTCTTTGAACGCTTCTGTGGCGGTGACTCTTGCAGCGAGATAATTGTTGTTTCTTATCTGACTTAAAAATTCTTTTTGTGCATCACCGATTGGATATTTCATAAGAACATACGCGCGCCAAAAATCATCATCATCGAATAAATCTTTTTCTTCGATAGATGAGCCTGAAAGCGAAACGTTTACAACAGCTTTAGTAGCCGAACTAAACTGCTCCACCAAGGTCGGATCTTCACCGCTGCCCATTTCTTCTGTGAATCTTTTTTGAAGCTGCTTAATCTGCACTTCAACTTTTTGCGCAATTTCTGCGCGGGCATCAACGGATGCTTTGTCGATAGCGACCTGCATGTCTCTTGAAGTTGCTGTCCTTGCAGAATAAATATGGGTTTTGCTTTCGGGAAGCTTTTTGTACCAATCAGGCACATCGCCTAGGTCAACGCCTTGCAAAGTTTTTGTTGAACTGCAGCCCAAAAAAGATAGGATTAAAAGAACAAAGATGGATATGAATATTGATTTCATATTAACCTCATTTATTGTTGAAAGTCTATTTTAAATCCGCAAAAAAGAACAATGTCCCCCACGCTCTTACTTTTTAGAATTTATCTATAACTAGGTGTCGAACACCAAACGAAATCAATAATTAGTAATATTTTTTTGAGGAAGATAGCAATAAAACCGTCAATTGTAAAATCATTTTTCAAACAATTAGGATTTAATTTGCAATTATTACGTTTCACAAAAATTCAACTTTTGTTTTGGCTTTAATAAAATTTGTTTATTTTTATTTTCGGTTCTGCGATATTGCACAGTATTCTCTTCAATTTAACACGATTTTCCAAATAATTTGGAGTTATGATGGCGCCAACTGAGGATTTTTACAACGACATTAATTTTGAACTAGAAAAATTCAAGGCGGTTTTTACTGATTCTGTAGATGCAATTACTGTTACAGACGGCACAACAGGTAATATTATTGACGCGAATAATTCATGCAAGGCATTGCTTGGCTACGATCCCAAAGAACTTATTGGTCAACATCATTCAATACTGCTTGCAGATTCCGAGACAAGCAGCCCTCAAATGTTTGGCGCAATTGTTTCCGGAAGAAAAATCAGAACAAAAAACGGAAATATCATTCCCATGGATATCACAATAAATACAATCGATTGGGATGATAGCATTGTAGTTATAACGTGTTATAGAGACGCTTCCGAAAGAGTTAAATGGGAAAACGAAATTAAATTGTACGCAGAGCAGCTTAACCAGTTAAATAAAAATAAAGACAAATTTTTTTCAATCATCTCCCACGATTTGCAGAATCCCATTACAGGATTAATTGGTTATGCGGAAATTCTTTCTCAAGAGTTTGATACTCTTGAAAAAGATGAAATAGTAGAATATTCAAAAAGCATAAATAACGCCGCAAAAGATGCGCTGGAATTACTGGAAAACTTAATGAATTGGTCGCGCATTCAAACCGGTACGATTGAATTTGAACCAAAACCGATTAATGTTTACGCGGTCGTAGATTCGGTTTCCATATTGTTTAACGCTGCTCTAAAAAATAAATCTATTTCTCTAAGCAATTTTTGCAATCCCGAATATTCAATTGAAGCTGACGAAAAAATGGCCGCTTCCCTTTTTAGAAATTTAATTTCGAACGCAATTAAATATTCGAATGAAGGCAGTGTTGTTTCAATCTCCTCACAGGATACCGGCGAAAATATTTTTATCAGCATTACCGACCAAGGAATTGGCATATCCCCTGAAGAACAAGATAATTTATTTAGAATTGACGTATGTAAATCTACGCCTGGAACAAACAATGAAAAGGGAACAGGTTTGGGACTTGTGCTTTGCAAAGAGTATGTAAATATGCACAACGGCGAAATCCAGGTTACAAGTAAACCAGGTCAAGGAAGTGAATTTTCGGTTATTCTTCCTAAAAAATATAAATCGTAATTCCAGATCGGGCAGCGCTTCGTACAATTTTTATTTACTCCGATCATAATTATAAAAGGGGGTTCCCCATGTTAATGAAAACAAAATCGTTCGCCTTTCGTTTAAGCATTTACATTCTTTTATTCACAACTATACTTGCCGGCATTTCATTTTCTATATACTATTACATTACACGGAAGATATACGTTAACACTGCAAAAGAGAACGCAATTAATATTACCTTAAGTACGGTTAATGAGATTGAAATAATTTTTAGATCTGTTGAAAAAATTCCGCTGAATCTTGTAAAAGTAATTGAGAATTCAAATTTAGATTCCACAAATCTCGTTAAACTGATGCGGTCAATTGTTGAAGGCAGCGAAGAAATTTATGGAAGCGCCGTAGCTTTTGAGCCGAATTCATTTATAAAATCAAAATATTTTTATTCGCCTTATGTGTACAAAGAAAACGGCGTTACTGCATTTGTAGATTTAGGAAATCCGGAATACAACTATCCTGTGTGGGATTGGTACAAAGTTCCAAAAGAATTAAACTCAGCCATTTGGAGTGAGCCATACTTTGATAAAGGCGGCGGCGATATTTTGATGTCTACTTTTTCTGTCCCTTTCTACAAATATAAAAACGGCGAAAAAATATTTTGGGGGATAGTTACAATAGATATTTCACTTGAATGGCTGGAAGATATTATTGCCGGAGTTAAAATTTTTAACACAGGCTATGCGTTTCTACTCAGTGGTGAAGGGAATGTAGTAACGCATCCGAACAGGGATTACATTATGAATTCCAGCATCTTCAGCATAGCCGAGAAATTCAATCAACCGGAACTGAATTCAATTGGAATGGATATGAAATCCGGTCAATCAAATCTTTTAAAACTAAACCGTTTCGAGAACAACGAAGATATTTGGATATCATATAAATCTCTGCCGTCAAACGGCTGGTCTTTAGCTATTGCATTTACAGAAGATGAATTATTCGCTGATCTTCGTTTTTTGCAATTCGCTCTTTTAATAATATCTATCATTGGAGGGGCATTTTTATTTGCCCTTATAATCAGCGTCGCTCAAAGGTTAACGAAGCCATTAACGGTTTTAGCTGAAGCTACGAAAAGCATTGGCAGTGGAAATTTTGATATTACACTTCCCACTATTCAGACTAAAGACGAAGTTGGGAAACTTCACGACTCTTTCGCCTTTATGCTTAAGGAGTTAAAAATATATGTCGATGATTTGAAACATGCTACAGTAGAGAAAGAAAAAATTGCAAGCGAGTTACGAATTGCACACGAAATTCAAATGGGAATGGTTCCCAAAATTTTTCCTCCGTTTCCGAACAACCCCGAAATTGATCTATACGCTCTGATTGACCCGGCAAAAGAAGTTGGCGGCGATTTATATGATTTTTTCTTTCTCGACGATTCTCATCTTTGTTTCGCTATTGGAGACGTTACAGGAAAGGGAGTTCCGGCATCTTTGTTTATGGCGGTTACAAGAACTCTTCTGCGTTCAAAAGCAATCAAGGGTATGAAGGCAAACGAAATTGTGCATGAAGTAAATTTAGATTTAACAAAGGATAATGAATCTCAGATGTTCGTTACATTCTTTTTAGGAATATTGAACATACATACCGGAATATTAAGTTTTACGAATGCCGGTCATAATTCACCTTATGTAGTTAAAGCTAACGGAGAAGTTGTTAAAGTTGACGTCAATAACGGATTACCGCTGGGTGTGTTTGCCGCAAAAGAATTTAGTATGGGAAATCTATTTTTAATGCCGAGAGATAAATTTGTTCTTTATACTGATGGCGTCAACGAAGCAATGAATCCGGAATTTGAACTGTTTACAGCCGAACGGCTGGAAAGTTCTTTAGAGGCTGTCAAAAATTTGAACCCCCGAGAATGTATTGAAAAAATTGTCGCCGATATAACTGCATTTACCAAAGGCGCAGATCAATCTGATGATATTACGCTTTTAGTGCTTCAATACAACCGCTGAAATAAATGAAACGTTTTTATGAAATTTCGAATATTGCAGTGAACCCTGCTATATTAAATACTTCCATAATTTGACTTTTCAAATTGGATAGCTTCATTTTTTTTCCGGCTTTGTCAAGTTTCTTGGCGCCCATTAAAAGCACCCTTAAACCGGAGCTGCTTATATAATCTACCATATGGAAATTTACAACAACGTCTGTTTCGCCGCCGTCCAAAACAGCCATAAGCTTTAGTTCTAATTCCGGCGCGGTGTTGGCGTCAATTCTACCCACAGGCGAAAGGACAAAAGAACTATCGATTTTTTCTTCTTTAATAATCATTTAAACTCCAATTTCTGTGATGTCTTTTTACTTAATTTACTGCTCTATAATTTTTACAAGCGCTAACGTTCACTGATGTTTTTATTAATAAGTCACCTTACGCAGAACTTGTAGAACGATCCCGAAATTTATCGGGATCGTAATAAACAAGCATTTTATCGAAGCTTCGCTTCGATCTACAATATAATTTCAAACATTTGCGTAAGGCGAGTTAATAAAATTTCTCCAATATCAGCGAATTTATATTATTGTTTCTTTCGTAATTAACTTTATCCATCTTCGCCTTAATGAAATATATGCCCAATCCTCCAATTGGCTTTTCTTTAACGTTTTTTTCCAAATCGGGTTCATTCGAAAGAAGAGGATTAAATTCAACTCCATCATCTTCGAGTGTAATTTTTATCTTATTCTCTTCAACATGGAGAGTTAAAAAAATTTTATGCTCCAACTCATCCTTGAATCCATAGCTTATAACATTAGTTACCGCTTCGTCAACGGCAAGATTGATGTCAAATATAACACTTTCAGGAATGTTTTTTTTTGCGCTAACGTTTTTAATAAAATCTGCTACATGCGTCAGTTCACAAAGATCATTATTTATTTCGATTTTGGGCATTTTCCGATTTCAAAGGATTCGATTGATAGAAGATGAATACTACTCAAAGCTGTTTTATTGAATAGTCTCATGTTCATAATTTTATGAGTTATTTTTTTCTTTTGAATTCTACCGTCATTGCCTTGAAACTCTCGCCCATATAGTCCATATACATGGTCATCAACATTGAATCATTATCAGAGCATTCAAGAGTTTGCTGATAATGAATTTCATCACCGCTTACCGGATCAACCATTTCTCCTTCGTAAGTTGTGATGTTTGTTTCTTCATCAAATACACCGGTTGAAAAAGCCATCCCCGTGCCCATATTGTCTATCCAAATACTCTTGAAAACTTGCTGGGCATTATCGTAACCCTCTAGGCTGATTCCATTCATAGTCATGCCCCATGCAACCCCGGTGTGCTCTGATTGAAGATATCTCCCGCCGAGAATCATTTTATTTACAGCCGTTCCCTCAGAAACCATTGGTTCTGCATCCGGATACATCCAGTAAGTTGTTACGGTTGCAAATTCTCCTACTGCTTCAGCCATCTTTGTATGCATGTCTCCAGGTGTCATGTACTCAAGCCATGCTTTTTGCTGTTCATCTACTTCTTCTTGAGCAAAAACTAAACCTGAAAAAATTAACACGAACAGAACAAATACCATATATTTGTAATGCTTCATCTTATTACTCCTCATAATTTATAAAGAATTAATCTCTCAGCTAACAATTCGAAGGATATGCGCTTAAAACTAGAAAGTTGCCCGCTGAAATGCAAGGACATGTTGAGTATTTTTTAATCCGCCTTACCACTGCAAGCTCGTCTGCCAATTGACAAGATCGGGATTCGGCAGAAGTATAATTCCCCTCCTCTTGTGCCAGAATAGGATTCTGCGTTAACTCCGAGAATCAGATGAATGATTTATAAAATTTTTAAGGAAACAGTAATTTTTTTTTATTAGTTTGAACCTGCTCTTATGCTGGGAAATTATAAAACCATTTTTAATTATTTTATGAGAAACAATAAATGGTAACCAAATCACAAAAAGTACGATTAGGAATTTTTGTATTTATATCGCTCACCATTTTCGGCTTAATCATTGCCGCGCTCTCAATGGACAAGCTATTCAAAGAAAAGGATGTTTATTACATAGCTTATGAAAACGTTTCTGTTGGCGGACTTGATATTGGCAGTTCGGTAAAGTATTTGGGAATAAAAATCGGCACTGTATCTGATATTAAAATCGACTCTAACAATATTAATATAATTGTTGTTACAGTTGATCTAGAAAAAGGTACGCCGATTAAAAGTGATATTAAAGCAGAAATTGCAACAATCGGTATTACAGGTTTAAAATTAATTGAATTGGCGGGCGGAACTTCCGGTTCAAATTTTCTAAAACCCGGAGATTTCATTCAATCCGGAAGATCTTTTACTGAAGACATAACCGGAAGAGCTGAAGTAATTGCGGAAAAAGTAGAGCAAGTTGTAAACAATCTTCTGGAATTCACTTCGAGTACAAATCAAAACAAATTATTTTCTTCAATTGATGATATGACGGTTACCTTTGGCGATATCACCACCACTCTAGACAAAATAAATAATCTCCTAGATCAAAACTCCGTTTCGCTTACACAAGTTGTTGCAAATGCAGATTCAATAAGTAATGAATTTCTTGCCGTAAGCCGCTCTGCTAGAGCAACTGTAAGGGCTGTTGAAAATGTTGTTAAGTCCGATACTCTGATTGCCGCAATTGGAAATATCTCAAGATTATCAAGGAAAATTGAAAAGGCTGATATCAACCGATTAGTTGAAGAAGCCGCTTATACAATTAATAAATTAAATCAAATACTCGACGAAGCCGGCGGACTTGTTTACGCCAATAGGGTTAAGATTGACGAGACGGTGCAGGAACTCAACGAAATGATAAAATACTTGAGGAACACCGCTAAAACCTTAGATGAAGATCCTTCCGTAATAATAGGCGGACTTAAGCTGATAAAACCACCGGATGACAAAATTGAGGATTAATATGAATAAAATACTTATAGTTTTTTTAGCTCTGCTCTTGTTTTCTTCTTGCAGTTCGGAGAAGATAGTGCCGAAATATTATGCGCTGAATCCAATTGATCTTGTTTTTGAAGAAGAAGATGTGGAGGATTTGGGCTTAGCCAAAGTTACTTTTGAACCGCTAAAAGTATTTACGCTTCCATACGAAGTTAATATTTCGCCGGTACGAGTGGCTAATGCATTCGAGCAAAATAAAATTGCTGTCAGAACCAAGCGGCATGAAATGCAATATTATTATTACCATTTATGGTCTGAACTGCCAAGCACATCAATTACTTTTCTATTGGATCAATACATTCGCGACGCAAAGCTTTTTAAACTAACCCATTTGTATTCGCAGAAATTAGATGCAAAATATCAGCTCAATTCAATTGTTGAGCAACTTGAAAGAATTGACATTGAGGATAAATATTCAGCGCATCTTAAAATGAGTTTTCAGTTAATTGATTTGACTGCTAAAGAGATAGTGCTTACGTATAATTTTGACAGGTATCTTCCCCTTGAGGAATCAACGCCAATGAATGTTTACGCCATACATATAAACAGAATTCTTTACGAGGAATCCAGAAACTTGATTCTCAAAATTTCGCAAACACTGAGCAAATAATACAATGAAGCTAGAGACATTAAAACTTCCGGAAGTTGTTCATATTGAGAATAGCTCGGAAATTTATAAGCAGGCTTCAAAGCTTTTGCGTAAAAGAAAACCGGATTCATTAAAAATTGATTTCTTCGACGTAAAGAAAATCGACAGCATCGGTGTAACATTAATTAAGCAAATTCAACAAGATGCGCAGAAATATAAAGTGAAAACTACGCTTGTTAATCTGCTGGAAGAAGTAGATAATGCATTCAAACTATTCGGGCAAGTTCCGCCGGCTGACGTAAAAAAGAAGCGCAGAAGAAACTTCTTTGAAGTGATTGGCGAGGCTACTTATAACGCATGGGTAACAATTTCGAACTTCACAATTCTTATTTCTGATGTATTCTATTGGACGCTGATGTCTTTCTTTAAGAAGAAGCTCCGCCGCGAAGGGGAAGTTATTCGTCAAAGCGTTTTCATTGGAGTAAACGCGCTTCCAATAATTGCACTAGTATCCTTCCTTATTGGATTCATCTTAGCATTGCAATCATCAACTCAATTGCGGCAATTCGGCGCAAATATTTTTGTTGCCGATTTAGTAGCTATTGCAATGGTTACGGAAATGGGACCGTTAATAACAGCAATAATGGTAGCAGGACGATCCGGTTCCGCAATTACAGCGGAGATTGCAACCATGACTGTAACCGAAGAAATTGACGCTCTTTATTCAATGGGAATCGATCCCGTTCCTTATCTATTCGTACCCAAACTTATTGCGATAGTAATTACACTTCCAATGCTTACAACCCTTGCAAATGTTATAGGAATAATAGGCGGAGCGGTGATTGGCGTAATAAGCCTCGACTTAAAATGGGTTACTTTTTTTAACGAGGTTATTGAAGTTTTACGGTATAAAGAAATATTAATTTCACTCGTAAAAAGTTTTACCTTTGCAGTTCTTATTGGAATCCTTGCAATTCATTTTGGCAAGAATGTTAAAGGCGGTTCCGAAGGAGTTGGCAAATCAACTACCTCATCTGTTGTAGCAACTATTTTCTTTGTTATTGTGGCAGACAGTATTTTGGGTCTTTTCTTTTACTTTTAGAATATTATGACTGAACCGATAATACAAGTAGAAAATTTAACGGCTGGTTATAACGAGCGAAAAATATTACAGAATATTTCGCTTGATATCTATCCAAACGAAATCGTTGTAATACTTGGCACAAGCGGTTGCGGTAAAACCACACTGCTAAAGCATTTAATTGGACTTTTGACTTCCAAAGAGGGTAAAGTAAAACTATTCGGTAAAGATATAAACAACCTTTACGACAAAGAATTAATTCAGATTAAGAAAAGAATCGGCGTACTGTTTCAGAATGGCGCGTTACTTAACTCCATTACAATTGCAGAGAATATTGCCATTCCACTAAAAAGGCATTATAATCTTTCCCAAGCAGTGATGGATAGAATTGTGCATTTAAAACTTAGTCTTGTTGGACTCGACCACGTTTATAATTTTTTCCCAAACGAACTTTCCGGCGGGATGAGAAAAAGAGCGGCATTAGCCAGAGCCATATCTCTCGATCCGCAGCTTTTCTTTGTTGATGAACCCGGCGCCGGATTAGACCCAGTTACTGCAGAGGCTTTAGATAAACTTCTACTATCATTAAAAAATCAGCTCGGAATGACATTAGTAGTTGTTACTCACGAAGTGGCAAGCATAAAAAGAATTGCGGATAAAATCTGCTACCTCAGTAAAGGGAATATTCTTTTCTACGACACTTTGGATAAAGCGTTAAAATCCGACATACCTGAAATAAATAATTTTTTCAATTCGGCAGGCAGATAAAAAAATAGATAGACTACAACTCAATAAATTAGCTGTAGTATCTTGTTCTGCTCTCGTTCTTCACGTAAATGTGTTTGTCCTCTGTGTTAAGGACAACATATCTCGGCGCTTTTCTGAACTTCAATTCGTCACTATTTTCATGCGTTGAATCGTCATAAGTTGGTTTGTAGAATTCGTTCGAATCTGATTTTCTAATCACTACTTTATTATCAGCATGTCGTTCAAAAACTAGATTACCATCAGAATGCGTTTGATTATGACGAAGATTGTTGACGTTCGTATTCGCAGACCGGCCACTTAAATTGGCATTGCCATTTCGGTTGAAATTCACATCAGTAATATTCCTCTTTTTAATCTTGTGTACGACATAAAAGACTAATAATACGCCGGTGAAAATAACCGTTACAAGAAGCAGCGCCTGGTAGATAATCGGCGTAAGTCCCATCGGTGACTCCATATTGTGAAATTTTAACACACTATGTCCAAATAATATGCCATGGAAAAGCTGTGAAATCCGACTCTGTTTCAATAATTTTTTATCCTGCGATGAGTCATAATGAGAATGCGCCTTATAATAAGTCACTATTTAAATTGATATATTACTGCATCGCTTAACGTGTTTATATACTTTTAACTTTATTATTGGACAGAATTGGACCGAAAATCTGACAAAATTAATTCCGCGACGGAGGATTCAATCAAGAAGAAAAGAGTTAGGAAAAATCCTCTTATTTTTTATTCTATCATTATCATTTTTCCATTTCTATTTTTTCTAATTTTTGAAATCACTTTACGGATGACCGGTTATGGATACGATTTCGAAACTTTTATTCCCGCTTCGGAAGCAAATCCGGAATTGCTAAAGTTAAACCCCGAATTAACATTCAAATACTTCAATAATCTCAATCTGCCGCTAAATTTTATACCGGATGTATTCACGAAAGAGAAGGATATCAATACTTTCAGGGTGTTTGTTTTTGGCGGAAGCTCTACTGCAGGGTGGCCCTTTTCTGCTAATGAAGCATTCGCACGAAATATTAAAAGATTTTTGAATGAGGATTTTCCAAAGAAAAATATTGAAGTGGTGAATTTCGGAATTTCTGCGGTGAACTCTTTTACGATTAGAGATATTGCTTTCGACGCTGCAGAATTCGATCCCGACCTTGTAATTATTTACGCCGGGCATAATGAATATTACGGTACTCTCGGCGCGGCATCATCCGGCAATTCCGGCGGAAATAGAACTCTTATAAATTTGATGTTGATTTTTAAGAAGTTTAGAGTTTTTCAATTTCTGCAAAACATGATAAATAATATTGGCTCAAGTTTTTACGATAATCCTGATACGGGGCATACTGTTATGGCAAGGATGATTGGAAAC
Organism: Bacteroidota bacterium; assembly: GCA_018829545.1. Lineage (GTDB taxonomy): Bacteria > Bacteroidota > Ignavibacteria > Ignavibacteriales > Melioribacteraceae > JAHJTX01. The sequence goes on from JAHJTX010000344.1 coordinate 18,082, forward strand.
AGCAGTATCGAACTCAACTCCGATTTATACTTTCAGGGCGTTCATCAATTCAAAGAGAATATGAGTGACGTAATAAACCGGCTTAAGCAAAATGGAACAACGGTAATTTTAACGACTATTACCTCAAATATTGCGATGCCGCCATTTGCTGCAAATTCAATTAGCGATAAAAAAGCGTTGCAGTTATTCGATGAAGGGAAATTACTTGTCAACTCCGGCATAATTGAACAAGGCAAAGAAAAACTTATAAACGCGCGAGATTATGATCAAGTTAGATTCAGGGCGCCGTCTGATATTAATAAAACCATGCTCAATCTCGAAAAAGAATTCAAAGTTGATGTTGTTGATATTGACTCAATATTCAATCAGCATTTTGAAACCAACTTATTTAGTAATTCTTTGTTTGTTGATCATCTTCATCCAACTGTTGAAGGGCACAGAATAATAGCTCTTCATATTTATAACGCTATGAAGCGATTGGAATATTTGCCGGATGCTAAAGGCTTTGAGGTATGCAACGATTCATTAAAATTGCTGTTAATAAATAAGTACAAACCATCTCTCCTCGATTCCACGCTGGCTGAAATAAACTTGAAAGTACTCATGAATGATTATCCGTTCGTTCCGTTAAACGAATCTAAAAACTTTTTAGAATCTTTTAAACCGATGGGCATCTATGATTCCCTCGCTCTTGAAATAGTTTTAATGAAAAAAACCGAGCTGCAAATCCGCAAACTTTTGCTGGATAAATTAATTGCAAAAGGCAGAGTTGATGAATTTAAGCGGGAAATAAATTCTCTAATTGAGAAAGAGCCTTATAAAGAAATGTTTTATCTCGAAGCGATTAGCGCTTTAAAATCGGCTAACCGTTTCGATGATGTTGTCAATTATGCACGTCAATATTATAGCGTAAAACCAACCGAACTAAATTGCGAGATTTTAGGAATTAGTGCGTTTGAAAATAATAACTTCGAAGCAGCAATTATTTTTTTTACAAATGGTTTGTCTCTTAACAATAAAAACGCAGCCGCTTACATGTATTTATCTATTTGCAATTACTATACGGGGAAGAAGAATAAAGCGTATGAACTTTTCGAAAACGGGTATTCGATTAATCCCAAGATTTCGCGAGTGAGAATAATTGGTTATCTGCAATCGAAAAAATTTAATTTTGCTCTCCCTATGCTTGAGTTTGAAACACAAAAAAATGCGGATGCATTCAACACAAAATGGCTGGGACAGTTATATTTGATGTCAAAAAGATATGAGGACGCCGTAATTTTCCTAAATAAAAGTGCGTCAATCAATCCAAATGACCCGCAGACTTTTTTTAACCTTGCCGGATCGCATTTTTACAACAACAATAAAGATGAGGCTTTAACCGTCATTAATAAATGTTTATCGCTCAGTCCAAATTTTCCCAAAGCTGATGAGTGGAAAAGGAAAATTCAGAAATAGCATTTGTGGAATTTGTATTTTAAATCTGTAAGATAGTATGAATTTTACTTCAGCGGACAACTTGGAAATGTCCTCTTGTTCCTAAAGAAAATTTAAGAAAATACTTGACATTCTCTGAAACAAATAATTAACTTCACTGTAAATATATTTGTTAGTAAAATGAGTTATCCAATTTTATTAAATTCTATTCCTCTTACCAAGCAGATTTTAACTTGGTCTATGCTTATTTTTATTTTAAATACCGCATTTAGTATTATAATATTAATCAGTAACATTGGAGGTTTCTTATGCACTTCGTGAAAGAGCAAAGTACCGAAGAAGCTCAGAAGCTTAGAAAAGAAGCGGAAGAATTGTACAAGAATTTTAATATACCGCTAAATGATATATTGGATAATAGATCCTCGTCATATTCTATTGATGAAATCATATTTCCCTCACTAAATAAAAAGGTAGAATATACTACCTATACTACTGCAGATTTACAGAGAAGGTAATATTTCATGCCGAGTGGAACTGATCTAATTCTGGAAATTCAAAATGCGCCCTCCGCTGTTGATTATGTGCGAAGAAAGTATCTTGCGGCTCTCCATAAAAAAAGAGATGAGCGAAATATAATCTCATATTACTCTGGATACTTAACTAAGAAAGGATATGATACAGGAATTCAAGATTCCGATAAAGATTTACTCATGTCGGCAGTTCATCAATTAGATCGAGAAAGAGGGTTGGACCTAATTCTCCACACCGAGGGGGGAAATATTGCGGCCACAGAATCAATCGTTGATTACTTGTTTAAAATGTTTGGGTGTGATATAAAGGTATTTGTTCCACAAATCGCAATGTCGGCTGGTACATTAATCGCTTGTACAGCAAACGAAATATTTATGGGTCAACAATCAAATTTAGGCCCAATTGATCCTCACATTAATGGTATTGCTGCAAAGCGCGTAATAGAAAAATACAAAAATGCAAAAGAAGATTTAGCGCAAAATATAAATGTACAGTATTGGCAAATTGAGTTGCGAAAATATCCACCAACTTATCTTGAAATTTGTCAGGACGCAGTTAATTGGTCTGAAACGCTTGCCAGAGAATGGTTAAAAAGAAATATGTTTAAGGAAGATAGCCAAGCCGATGAGAAAATTACAGGGCTTCTTAAATCATTAACTGAAACAGAGGAAAATTTCTCGCACGGCCGACACATCCATGTTGATAAGCTAAAATCACTTGCGTTAAATATCTCTTGTCTGGAAGATGATCAGGACTTGCAAGATTTAGTCTTAACCCTTCATCACTTGTATATGTATTCATTTGCAAATACAGATGCGATAAAGATCATTGAAAACCATCTTGGTAAGGCAACAATTTTGCACGCTGAGATTGGTCGCTAATCTTTGTTTTTACTCAATTTTTTAATGTCTAGCATAATCAACCCCAGTACTTGAACCTCACACCTCATCCTGGTTTTTTTTCTGATTCAATTGTGAAGTTATTCCAATCCTCAATAAACAAACATTTTGCAGTATTACAGGCAATTAATTAATGTTTATCACTCAGTCCAAATTTTCCCAAAGCTGCTGAATGAAAAAAAATATTACACTAAATTTATGGAACTGTTGAATGAAAGAATTCGAGTGTAGTTATAGCCTCGATATTCGTTTTGGTTAGAACAGCCGGCAGCAAAAAAGATTCACCTTTTGTCATTATCACTTTTTGGTTTTCATTGAAGAAGATATGCCCCTCTCCTTCGATTACTAAAATGACGGATGGTTTGTCATTGGAAATAATTTGGCGAGTATTGCCATTTTTTAACATGACTTTTTCAATTGCAAACTCTTCAACAGGGGCATTATACTTTCGACCCATGGAATTATCTTCAAAGTGAAATTTGAGCAGTTCCTGTGAATCGAAATTTATTATTTCTTTCAGTGATTCAATATCTGTGAACTTGGGCGTTAACCCTGCGCGCACAACATTGTCCGAATTTGCCATGCACTCTACTATGTTTCCTTTAAGATAAGCGTGTGGAATGCCAGCATCAAGAAATACGCCTTCTCCTTTTTCGAGATGAATAAGATTAAGAAAGAAAATTGAAATTAGTCCAACATCATAATTGTACTTGCTGAACATTTCCACAAACAGTTTTTCCCGATCGGAAATTTCATTTCCTTTGCTCAGCAATTCTTTATTCAGATTATCAATCAGCTCGTTGAAAGATGAGGACTTTTTAAAATAATTATCTAAAGCTGCTTCGTACAAAATTTTTATACTTGTTTCCCGCGAATTCAATTCTAGATTTAACGCATTATTAAAAAATAGTTGTAGAGCCTTACTTGAATTTATCTCATCAAGTATTTCTTGCAAAGGTCTAAATCCAACTAATGCTTCCAACTTATCAATCGCGACAGCAATTTCCGGTTTGTGGTTTTCATCGGGATAATTTACCGGATCACGTTTGTGCAATACTCTTGCTTGCCGTTTATTAGGATG
>JAHJTX010000345.1 GCA_018829545.1 Bacteroidota bacterium
AATTAGTAAAGCTGCGTAACCGAATTTTATAATCCTTGTCTTAGTCATCGTCCTAATCTTAATCATAATCATAATCATAATCTTAATCTTAATCTACTCCTCCAATTTCTTTTTCATTTGGCTCAATCTATTTAACGCCTCTAGCGGAGTAAGCGAGTTTATCTCAATATCCGACAATTCCTTCCTCAATTTGTCGTCGGTTATTTCGAACATATTAATTTGCGTTGAATCGTTTCTCATTCCCGCTAATTTTACTTTCTTCATTTCATAGGGCGTTAATTCTTTGCTTTCCAGATTTTGCAGAATCTCCTTTGCTCTGTTCGTAACAAATAACGGCAGACCCGCCATTTGCGCGACTTGAATTCCGTAGCTGTGATCTGCGCCGCCTTTAGAAACCTTATGGAGGAAAATTACTTTATCGCCGTATTCGCGGACTTCTACTTTGTAATTTTTAATTCTCGGGAATAATGTTGCCATTTCGTTCAGTTCGTGATAATGTGTCGCAAAAAGCGTCTTTGCAGAAATATCCGGATTTTCATGAAGATATTCTGTTATAGCCCAAGCAATCGAAATTCCGTCGAACGTGCTTGTGCCTCTGCCAATTTCATCAAGCAATATAAGGCTTTTGCTTGTGGCATTGTTCAATATATTTGCCGCCTCCTGCATCTCAACGAGAAATGTGCTTTCACCGGCGGCAATATTATCGCTTGCGCCAACGCGTGTATAAATTTTATCAACCAGACCAATTGATGCGGATTCTGCAGGAACAAATGAACCTATTTGCGCAAGTAATACAATTAAACCTATTTGCCGTAGATAGACTGATTTTCCAGCCATATTAGGACCGGTGAGAATAATTATTTGATTTTCTTCGTTGTTAACAAAACAATCATTTGGAGTGAATTTTTCTCCCGGAGGCAAAATCCGTTCAACAACGGGATGTCTGCCGTGCTTTATATTTATCTGGTTGGACTCGTTAATTTCCGGTTTAACATATTTATAACTTTCGGCGCATTCTGCAAGCGAGACGTAGCAATCGAGCATTGCAATCAACCGTGCGTTCTCTTGAATCGCAACCGTTTCGTGCGCAACCAATCCTCTAATCTCATTGAAAATTTGATACTCTAGTGAAGAAATGTTTTCTTCCGCATTAAGAATTTTATCTTCGTAGTCTTTTAATTCGGGAGTAATATATCTTTCGCTGTTTACAAGAGTCTGCTTGCGGATATAATTTTCGGGGATTTTATTTTTATGAGTATTGCTAATCTCAATGTAATATCCGAAGACTCTATTGTAACTTACTTTTAGAGATGAAATATTAGCGCGCTCTCTTTCGCTCTTTTGAAAATTGGCAATCCAGTTCTTTGCATTAGAAGAAAGTTCGCGTAACTCGTCAAGTTCAATATTGAAGCCGCTGCGGATAATTCCGCCATCGCTTAAACTGATTGGAGGACTATCGTCAATCGCTAAATCTAATTTCTCTACAATGTTTTCAAGTTCATTGAGTTTAGAATTCAGCAGTTTTATTACGTCGCTATCAGCCTGATCGAGAAGCTGTTTAATAAGAGGAATCCTTTTAAGAGAAGATTTTACGCTGATCATTTCCCTAGGATTGACTCTCGCTGTGCATACTTTCGAGATTAATCTTTCCAGATCGCTTATCTCTTTGAGTTCATTTTTAAGATTTGTGCGCAGAGTTTTATTTTTAAATAAATCTTCAACGGCGTTCTGTCTTTGGAGTATCGGTTCAATTTTTCGGAGCGGCGCTGAAATCCATTTTTTCAATAGTCTTCCGCCCATTGCAGTTTCGGTTCTGTCGAGAATTGAAATAAGCGTCCCTTCTCTTGAACCTTCCTGAATGGTGAACGTAATTTCCAAATTTCTTTTAGTCGAATAATCCAACAGCATAAAATCATTCGGATTATATCGCGAGATTTTATTCAAATGGTCGAGACTTAATTTCTGCGTTTCGCGTAAATAATTAAGAACTGCTCCGGCTGCAGTAATTCCATTTTGCAAATGATCTATGCCGTAACCTTTAAGAGTCTTGGTTTTGAAGTGTTCAAGAAGAAGATCATTACCGAACTCGTAAGTGAAAATCCAATCATCAATTTTGGTTATTCTTGCAGAAGGAGTATATTTTTCCAAGAGAGGAATCAAAACGTTTTTTTGTTTTTTTGCTATCAATACTTCCGCCGGATTTATCAATCCGAATTGTTCAACAAGTTGATTCTGATGTACTTCGTAAGTAAAATATTCTCCGGTAGAAATATCCGAAAAGGAAAGCCCCGCAATATCATTATCCAAATAAACTGCCAAAAGGTAATTGTTTTTTTTGTGATCGAGCAGCTTATCTGAGAAAACAACACCCGGAGTAACGACTTCAACTACTTCCCGTTTTACAATTCCCTTTGCAAGTTTAGGATTTTCCACTTGCTCGCAAACGGCAACTCTAAATCCGGCGCGAATAAGTTTTGGTAGATAATTATCAATTGCATGATGAGGAAATCCTGCAAGAGGAACGTGCCCCGCTTTTCCGTTAGCCCTTTTTGTTAGAGTGATTCCTAAAACTTTTGATGCAGTTTTTGCGTCTTCGGCAAAAGTTTCGAAAAAATCACCGACTCTAAAGAGAAGAATTGTATCAGGATTTTCTTCCTTGATACGGAAAAATTGAGTCATTAAAGGAGTTTCGGACATAACAAACCATTTTTTTTAGGAGAAAAATATACCCTAATGCGCTTCTAATTTCAATTTATATATGCCATAATACCAAAAATAAAACGGATAGTGATAATTCTCTTCAATCACCTCTCCATATAGATGTTAAAGGTTTTTCTTTGTGAACCTTTGTGGTGATGTTTTGTTTTCGGTTATTCTCATATCATTTTTACCACTTAGTGCATAATTTCACAAATACAGTGACGTATAAAATAATGGCTAAATGTATTAGCTCTGTCAATAAGTTAACAAAAGTATAATAACTAATCTAGGGTATTTACTTCCTGCCACTAATAGAATAT
>JAHJTX010000346.1 GCA_018829545.1 Bacteroidota bacterium
AAGATAAGAATATGAAAATGGTTTGTCAAGTTTTTTTTTGTGTTTCTTAAGACATTAAGTTATAATGAGTTATAAGAATTTTTATTCCGTTTATATCCATAATCAGTTTAAACGTTTAAACTAATTGCGCCAAATTACCCGAAAACTGAGGTAATTGAAATCTGCTGGAACGGATTAATTTGCAAATAATGCTATGAGTTTACTGCAAAAAGGTTTTTAATTCAATTTTGAGAAAGAATTGAAAACCGTTGAAACGGTTTGCCAATTCTATAAGTTGTTATTAACCCACGACTTAAGTCGTGGGTTAATTTTGACTCAGTTGTGATCCTTTTAACGGTTTATTTGCTTTTTGAAGTAGACTCATTCTATCAAAAAAAAACTGCAGATATTATGTGCAGCAAATTGACAGAGGTAGATAACCTTCTACTACATTTCGATTTATTAGTAGACTCATTCAATAAAATTGATCTATCACTTCTCACAGATAAAACGAAACCATGAATTATTAAAAAGCACGCGGACTTCCTTCACGACAAGATTGAGGTAGAAAGCATATTCGGCAGCGGCAACGAATTTTGCCGTAATTTTGATGAATTATTCGGAGCCTATTTTAAAACTCAATTTATAAGTTCAATCATACGGTCAATTGCTGCGGGCGCATCTTTTCTAAACTCCGTTCCAAGGAAGTCATTTTTCTTCGAATCCAGAAACGCATGATTTCTTCCTTTGTGTTCCCAATATTCTGAAACTTGCCCTTTAGATTCCAGCAGAGAAATATATTCTTTTATAGAAGCCGTAGATATTAAAACATCCTGCGAACCGACCAAACATAAATGCGGCGGAAGAACTCTCTCAAAAGCTCTCGGAACATTATAGACTGGCGAAACGGCTTTATACATTTCTGAATTAGCGATTACATTAACAATTTTTATTTTTTTAACTCCAGGTTCCATCTTCAATGGAGACTCTTTTTATTTAGTTCTCCTCCAAAGCTTTTAATTCAATATTGCTCTGCCTAAGTCTGCTGGAAATTGTTAATGCAAGCTTCTCAAAAAAGATTGAACCCAACTCTGGGTTTGTTTTTATTATTTCATCAAATTTGGATCGTTCCAGAACGTAGAGAGAAACTTCACCGTCGGCAATGGCATCGGCGGAGCGTTTTTCTTTATCGAGGAAGGACATGTCGCCGAAGTAACCGCCGCGGGTAAATGTTGCGATGTGATGGGTCATTCCAGCTTTTAGAGGCAGCACTATTTTAACATTTCCTTTTCTAATAAAATAAATCTCTTCGCTAACAGCGCCCTGCTTAAATATTACTTCGCCATTCGCAAATGTTTTCTCAATCATTATTTCCGCAAAGGTGTTCAAACTCTCTTTTGTCATTTCTTCAAACACTTCAATCTCATTTAGTTCAAGTGGTTTAAATTCATCAGCATGCAGCGCGCCTTCGTCTTTCAAAGTTCTGTCTTCTGTCCATTCCAATGCTAAATCTAAGCTGTCGAAAAATTTGAGCCGCTTCTTTTCATTCAGACCAAGTTCGTTCAAATAATTCCTTATATTCTTTCCGGTGGGAAGATGAATCGGCACAGAACTGAATATAAGATAGCCCTTCTGTTTTTTTATCCGCCTTTTAATTTGTTTAAGAAGATGCGCCGCAGTGTAATCCAGAGACAGCACACGCTTCATATCGATAATAATATATTTGAATTCTTGAATCAACGGGTCAAGTTCACTAAGCAACTGATCTGTTGTTCCAAAAAATAACTGTCCCTGAAGTTCGAGCACTAATGTTTGATCGCCATGCTTCAGAAGAATATCAAGTTCATCTTCGAGTCTAACTTTTTTAGAAAAAATTTGATTGCCGAATACTTTTCTTTTTATGACAGATGTTCTCATCTGCTCGCGGAGGAATAATAAAATTGCAAGACCAATTCCAACTCCGGCGGCAATAATCAAACTATAACTTACTGCTGCCAATACAACAGCAAACGTAACGAAGAAATCGAAAAATGTTGATTTCGATTTTAGAAGCGGGAAAGTTTTTTTATCAATCATTCTTATTCCAACGACCATTAATATTCCCGCAAGGGAAGCAATCGGAATCCACGCAACGTAGCTGCCAAGTAAAAGGAGAACGATTACGGATGTAATGCCAACTATCAAACCGGAGAACTGAGTTTTTCCGCCGCTGCTCAGATTTACAATTGTGGGACCCATAGTTCCAGCGCCGGGAATTCCGCATGCTATTCCAGCCGCTAAATTCCCCACTCCCTGACCGATAATTTCTCTGTTTGAATTATGACGTGTAAACGTCAACGCATCGAGAACAACGCATGTTTTTAGTGTGTCAATAGAAAGCAAAACGCCCAATGTAATTACGGGAACAAATATTCCGGCAAGACTTGCGAGTTCAACATCTGCGAACATACCTAAATGTGAAGTTATGAGATTTGTTAAATCCCCGATAGTTGCAGAGATTTCGCCAATAACCATCGCGTTATTTGTAAGAGATAGAAGCTGCGGATTAAATATTGCCAGAATAAAATATGTCGCTACTCCCGCACTAAGCGAAAGTATAGCGGCAGGGAGAAATTTTATAAGCTTCGATCCGTAGAGCATTACAATTATAGTAACAATTGCGACTACAATACTTTCCCAATTCCATAGCTCGAAAGAAATAAATGATTTCCAGAATCCGATCTCGGACGGCAATCCAAAAAACTTTGGGAGTTGACCCGAAAATATCAGAACGCCCACGCCGCTTAAATATCCCGCAACCACGGGATAAGGGATGTACTTGATAAATCTGCCTCCACCCAAGTATCCGACCAAAATTTGAAATACTCCGGCTAATATTGCAACAAGCGTTATATAAATTGGAATAATTTCTTTGGCAATATTACCTTGACTAACGAGCTCCATTACGAAAACTGAAAGCACCGCCGCAGCCGGGGCGCATGGCGCGGTGACGAGCCGTTTTGTGCCGCCGATAAGCGGCGCAACCAGCCCTAGCACAACTGTTCCTATCATTCCAACTAAGGCAGCCTTACCGGAAAGCGATGATCCGAGAGGAGCATATATTATTAATCCGAAAGCAATAGCCGAAGGCAGCGCAACCAGCATAGCCGCTGTTCCACCGAACAAATCACCTATTAGGTTATCTAAGAAATTTTTTTCTTTCATTTTTACTGAAAGATTATCTTGATTCGATTTAGACTCTTTTTTAATATCATCTTTTTCCATCTCATGACTCTTAGCTAATTCTTTAAGAACGTTTGCACTTAATTACGGCAAAAAATATATAATTGCAAGAGAACTTATAAAATCATGTAACTTTATTTCTTTGCAAACCACGGAACAAACTTACTTGTAATTTTCGTGCATTATAAATTTTGCGTTCCTAATTCTTGATTTGAATTAAAAACCTTTTTGCAGTAGATTTATATATTATCAAGAATAAATTCCCCATGCAATAAGTCTTGGTCCAAACCATTTCCTGAATGAATTTCACCGGCACTTGCGGCTGGAATATCTCTCGTTAGCATCTGGCTGATTAAATGACTGAATAATTTATTGTCGCAAATAAATACAGAAATTGCAATGTTCCTATTGAAGAAAAACTATCTTCTTTGATAATTGGAACTGCCCTGTGGACATTCGGACAAAATAGACGGCTGAGGATATTGCGCCAGGCTCAATTGAGATAACATGAGTGCCCGCTGAGAATTCTCTGTCTATAATCAATTTAACTTCCCGTCCAAGTAAATCAAATAATTTCATTTGCGCATGCGACTCGGTTGGAATTTTGAGATTCTATATTTCTTTTCAAGTCTTTCTTCAACAACAATTAGGTGAGTTTTTCCCTCCCGGAACCATGTTTCAGTTTTTATAGACGACTATATATTTTTCCAATATTTTGCATATATATGCAATTAACATTTGCATAAAACAGTTTTATGTAATATTTTTACCACTCAATTTTATATTTATACAAAACAATGAATAATCAAGCGAAAATAAATATTGCAATAATTGGTGGAACCGGCTATACAGGTAAAGAATTATTGAAAATTCTTTCCATACATCCCAATGTGGATAAAATTATTGTTTATGCTAAATCTTCCGCAGGTAAAATGATTTGCGATATTTTCCCTGAGTTACTCGGACTTGTAGAGGACAGCGTTATATTAAGTGCCGATGATTTAGATTTTACTTCCGACGTATATTTTACAGCTCTGCCGCATGGAGAATCGCTGCTGTATATTCCACAATTAGTTTCAGCAGGGAAAAAAGTAATTGATATCGGGGGCGACTTCAGACTTGATAAACCTGAACTTTATCGACAATGGTACGGGTTCGAGCATTCGGTTTCGGATCTGCTTTCTCAAAAACTTTACGGACTGGCAGATTTAACCAAAGAATACGAGTACAAATATAATTTGATCTCGAATCCGGGCTGCTATCCGACTGCAGCTCTTCTACCGTTAACACCGGTTGTTAAATATTTTTCCGAAAGTATTTTATCAATTTCTACGGCAGCATATTCGGGAGTAAGCGGCGCCGGTAAATCTCCCAAAACGGAGTTGCTTATGGCTGAAATGCACGGTAACGCTAAAGCATATAATTTAAACAAACACAGACATGAACCCGAAATTTTGCAGGAGTTGATCAAATCGGGTTTGGGTAATACACCTTTCTGCTTTTCAACACATTTGCTGCCTATTGCTACCGGAATTCATTGCACTTCAATTGTTCATTTAACTGAACCGCTTGAACAAGATGAAGTTGATGCTGCCGTATATTCCATTTTTGAGCGTTCAACTTTTGTTAGAATTAGGAAAATCCCTCCAGAAGTTAAATGGGTGGTTGGCACTAACTATTGTGATATGCACTTTGCAGTCGGCGCTGACAGAATTATTGTTACTTCTGTAATCGATAATCTTATAAAAGGCGCGTCGGGGCAGGCAGTTCAAAATATGAACAAAATGCTTGGATTAGATGAGACTGCCGGTTTTCAGATTAATAAACATTTTAGTTTAACTAATTAATAGTTACCATGATTACTTATATCTCAAACGGATCAATTACTTCAGTCAGCGGAATTAAAGCCGATGGAGTTTTTTGCGGATTAAAAAAATATAAAAAAGATCTTGCAATAATCATTTCCGATTACCCTTCCAATGCGGGGGGTACATTCACTTTGAATAAAGTTCAAGCAGCGCCTTTACTGGTTTCAAAATCAATTTTAGAAAAAGATCAGCCCGTAAGAGCAATCCTTATTAATTCAGGAAATGCGAATGCATGTACAGGCGAAAAAGGATTTAATAATGCGCTCGAAGTCCAAAAATACTGCGCTGAAAAATATGGTTTGGATCCCAATGAAGTTTTAATTTCTTCAACCGGCGTTATAGGCGTTCAACTTAATACTGAAAAAGTTATGAACGGTATCGACAATTTGCAGCCTTCTTATGAAATCGGGAGTAGTAACGCTGCCGCTGAAGCTATTTTAACAACAGATACTTATGCCAAATCATTAGCGTGTAAAGTTCAACTTTCTGAGGGAGAAGTTACAATCGGCGGAATTTGTAAAGGCAGCGGAATGATAATGCCAAATATGGCAACAATGCTTGCGTTTATTGCGACCGATGCCGCGATGCCAAAATCATTAGTACAAATTGCAATTTCCGAAGCGGTTAATAAATCATTCAACAGAATTTCCGTTGACGGCGATACAAGCACAAATGACATGGTCGTGCTGATGGCAAACGGCGCAAGCGGAATTTCTATAAACGGAGGAAGTAAAGATTACAAATTATTTGAATTTGCTCTAAATGATCTTTGTAAAAAAATGGCGCAGGAAATTATTAAAGACGGCGAAGGAGCAACAAAATTCGTTTCGGTTATAGTCAACTCGGCAAAATCCGAATCAGATGCGGATATTGCCGCAAAGGCAATAGTTAATTCTCCGCTTGTAAAAACAGCAATTAACGGCGCAGATGCTAACTGGGGAAGAATTCTTTCTGCAGTAGGTAACAGCGGAATAAATTTTAGTCCGGAAAAAGTTTCAATTAAAATTGGGGAATATGCTCTTCTAAAACGCGGTTATGATGCAGCCTTCGATGAATCAATCGCAAAACAAATTTTACTTAATAAAGAAATTGAGATTACGGTTGATCTGAATGAAGGAGATTCATCAACAAACTGGTGGACGTGCGACTTTTCGCAGGAATACATTAAAATCAATGCAAATTATCGATCATAGGAGTACGAAAAATGAAAACAGCAGTTATTAAACTTAGCGGTAAATCAATTGAGCAGCTCCTAACCAATCCGAATTGGATTAACCAAATCCGCGTGTTTTTAGGTGAGTATGATGGATTGGTAATTGTTCATGGCGCGGGAAATATAATTTCGGATTGGTCGCTCAAGTTGGGATGTAAATCCGAATTTATTAATGGGCACAGAGTTACCAACGATGATATGATGGATGTTGTTGCGGCAGTTCAAAACGGATTGATAAATGCCAAGATAGTTGCGTACTTACTTTCAAAAGGAATAAATGCCGCCGGATATAACGGTGTTGATAACGGTCTATTCGAAGCCGAATACATTAGTTCGGAATTAGGTTACGTAGGCATTCCTAAAATTAAGTCATCTACAGAGTGGTTGAAAAATTTGATGCTGAATAAAACAATACCCGTATTCTCAAGCATCTGCAGAGACAAAGACGGGCATTTGATGAATGTGAATGCCGACGTTTTTACTATCGCTCTTGCAGACGCAATACAAACCGATGCGGTTATTTTTCTTTCTGATATTGACGGCGTCAAAATTTATGGAAAAACTCAAATGATGATTTCAGAAAATGATATTCACACTGGAATTAATAACGGTGAAATTACAGATGGGATGATTCCAAAATTACAAAGCTGTATAGATTTAATTAAACAAGGTGTATCAAAAATTTGGATCGGTAACGATTTGCACCAATTGAATCCTTTAACTAAATCAAAAGGTACTTGGGTTGTATCCTCAAAAAAACTTAGTGCTTGAAGCTAAATCAAATTTGCTTCAAAATTACAAAAGATTACCGGTGGAGTTCACCGACGGGGATGGCGTATATTTATACGACAACGAAGGCGGCGAATATCTCGATTTCCTGTGCGGCATTGCGGTTACCGGTTTTGGTCACTCGAACTCAATAATAAAACGAGCGGTTGAGGAACAACTCAATTCGGTATGGCATGTTTCCAACCTTTTTGAATCTTCCGAACAGGAAATACTTGCAAAAAAACTTGCACATAAGAGTGGTTTGGAAAAGGTTTTCTTCTGCAATTCGGGAACCGAAGCTAACGAAGCCGCAATCAAATTCGCAAGGAAATACGGAGGAGAAAAAACCTCAATCATCACCGCTATCGGAGGTTTTCACGGACGCACGATGGGAAGTTTATCCGCTTCCGCACAAGTTAAATTGTGGGAAGGCTTTCACCCGCTAACTCCGGGTTTTAAATATGTGCCTTTCAATGATGCTGAAGCGATAAGAAATTCATTAACAAAGGACGTTATTGCCATAATGTTAGAACCTATTCAAGGTGAAGCCGGAATTATATTGCCGAGTCCTGGTTATCTAAAAGAAGTAGAAGAAATTTGCGATGAGTTCGGATTACTTCTAATTCTTGATGAAGTGCAAACCGGAATCGGTAGAACCGGGAAGTTCTTTGCTCATCAATGGTATAATGTGCATCCCGATATAATTACTGCTGCAAAAGGAATTGCAAACGGGCTGCCGCTTGGAGCTACAATCCTTTCCGGTAAAATAGCCGAATGCATTAAACCGGGGGATCACGGCTCAACATTTGGCGGAAATCCCTTGTCGGTTGCCGCCGCTAATTCTGTCCTTAATTTGCTATCCGCAGAAACAATGGCAGAGATTTCTCACATCGGAAATTTATTTTTAAATGAACTTATTAAAATTAACTCGCCATTAATTAAAAATGTGCGCGGGCTTGGTCTAATGATCGGTATTGAATTTAGCGAAATGGCGCCGGCGTCACAGATTGTTGAACTGCTTCTGCAAAAAAAGGTAGTTGCGTGCGTTGCGGGCAGAAACACATTGCGACTTCTTCCGCCATTTATAATCACAAAAAAACACATTATTCAATTTATCGAATCTTTTACAAGTATTTTGAAAGCCTTTCATTTGGATAAATAATAACCCAAATAGAGAAATAATTATGCAAAACAAAACTTTAAGACATAACAAAATTAAGGAGATTCTAAAAGATCACCACATCGGCAACCAGGAAGAATTAGTGAAATTATTAGCCGGTGAAGGTATTGAGGTTACTCAAGCAACACTAAGCCGCGATTTTCAAGAGCTTGGCGTTATTAGAACCGTAATCTCCGATGGGAATAAATATACATTAAACGTTGAGGAAGCCGGGAATCAAATTCGGAAACTTATCTCTTTCGAGATTCTTTCCGTAGAATTTAACGAGATGTTGATATTGGTTAGAACTCTTGCAGGCAGAGCGCAAGGCGTTGCACATTATATCGATAAATTAAATTCGAATATTGTTCTAGGTACAATTGCCGGAGACGATACAATTATGATTGTACCATCCAGCATAAATAAAATTCCCGAAGTTGTGGAATTAGTAAACAAAATTATGAATGAAGAAAAAACTTAATTTTATGGTGAAGAAAATGAAACACAAAATAGTAGTTGCCTACTCCGGAGGTCTCGACACTTCCGTTATGGTTAAATGGCTAAGTGAAAAATATGATGCTGAAATAATTACCGTTACGGGTAATTTGGGTCAAAAAAAAGAACTGGATAATTTAGAAGAAAAAGCGCTCAAAACAGGCGCCTCAAAAGCTTATATTCTTGATATGAAAGAAGAATTTATAAAAAATTATGCTTGGAAAGCTTTAAAAGCCGGCGCCATGTACGAAGGCGATTACCCGCTTGCAACCGCAATCGGTCGTCCGCTTCTCGCAAAAATGATGGTTGAAATTGCGGAAAAGGAAAATGCGGGTATTGTTGCACACGGCTGTACAGGTAAGGGTAATGACCAAGTAAGATTTGAAGTCGGAATTCAATCGCTAAATTCTAATCTAAAAGTTATTGCTCCATTAAGGGATTGGGAATTTAAAAGCAGAGAAGCTGAAATTGACTATGCGGTTAAACACCAAATTCCTGTAAGCGTTACTAAAAAATCGCCTTACTCTATCGATGAAAATTTATGGGGCACTGCTATTGAATGCGGCGTTCTTGAAAATATAACCGTTGCGCCTCCTGAAGATGCATTTCAAATCACAAAAAATCTTGAAGAAGCTAAAAATACACCAGATACTGTATCCATCAGTTTTAACGAAGGAATACCGGTAGCAATTGAAGGCGTAAACTGCTCAGAAGTGGAAATAGTGACGTATCTAAATAATTTGGGCGGTGAACATGGTATCGGCAGAATAGATATGATCGAAAACAGAGTTGTGGGAATTAAATCCCGCGAAGTTTATGAAGCGCCGGGTGCGAAAATATTGCTGAAAGCTCACCACGAATTAGAAAAGTTGACATTGGATAAAGATACTTTTAGATACAAACAAAATGTTTCTACTCAGGTTTCAAATATGATTTATGACGGATTGTGGTTTACTCCGTTGTTTAATTCACTGATGGCGTTTGTCGATTCTACGCAGACGGTTGTTACCGGTGAAATAAAACTGCAATTATTCAAAGGCAATATTATTGTACTTTCACGACAATCTCCCTTCAGCCTTTATAATGAAGAATTGGCGACTTATACAGAAGCTGATACGTTCAATCACAAAGATTCCGAAGGATTCATAAATATTATTGGTTTACCGTACAAAACAATTAGTAAATTATATAAAACAAATAGGATGGAAATTACGGATGCTATGGGGCAGCAGGTTTATCAAAAAATTGAATAATGACGCTCTCAACTTTTCGAGTTCTCTAAGTTTCGATGTGCGGTTATATGCTCAGGATATTTCAGTGAGCATTGCACATGCGAATATGCTCAAAAAAATCGGCATACTTACAAAACAAGAATGCGATGATATTGTTGCCGGGTTAGCTGAAATAAAAGCTGAAATTGAGACAGAGCAATGGTATCCGGACTCAAATGAGTTTGAAGATATACATTCTGCAATCGAAAAAAGATTGTTTGAAAAAATTGGCGATACTGCGGGCAAACTTCATTCGGGCAGAAGCAGAAACGACCAAGTTGCAACCGGCGTACGGCTTTGGATGAAAGAAAAAATAAAGGAATTACGAGATCAAATTAATTCATTACAGCATGCGCTATTAAATGCAGCGGAAAAACATACTGATACGATTATGCCGGGTTATACACATCTTCAAAGAGCGCAGCCAATTTCTTTAGCGTTTCACTTTCTTGCTTATGTTGAAATGCTTGAAAGATCGAAGTCTCGACTAAATTTTGTTTTCAGTGAAACTGATAAATCTCCTCTTGGATGCGGAGCTCTAGCAGGTTCAACTCTTCCTCTCGACCGCGAGTTCGCTGCAAATGAACTTAATTTTTCGAGTTTAACCGGGAATGCTTTGGACAGTGTGTCGGACAGAGATTATATAATAGATTTTCTCAACGCTTGTTCCATAGGAATGATGAACCTTAGCCGTTTGAGTGAAGAGTTGATAATATGGTCAACATCCGAATGGAATTTTATTACAATGAGCGATGAGTTCTCAACAGGCTCATCTCTAATGCCGCAGAAGAAAAATCCCGATATCGTAGAATTAATTCGCGGTAAAGCAGGCAGAGTTTTTGGCAATTATGTAGGATTAATCTCAACAGTTAAAGGTCTTCCGCTTAGTTATAATAGAGACCTGCAGGAAGATAAAGAACCATTATTCGATTCGTTTGATACGTATAATGTTAGTTTGAAGATGATGGCTGGCGTCATTTCTTCAATTACTATTAATAACGAGCGATTTTATAATGAGCTTGACGGTGATTTTTCTTTGTCTACTGACTTGGCTGAGTGGCTTGTAACAAAGGATGTACCATTTAGAAAGTCGCATGAAATTGTTGGAAAAGTAGTAAAGTACGCTGAAGAGAACACTAAAAAATTAAATGAACTTTCTCTGCCGGAATTAAAGAATATATATGACGTATTTGACGAATCTGCGCTAAACTTTTTTTCCGTAAAAGATGCTCTATACCGAAAACAAACCATCGGTTCACCCAATCCGGATCTTGTACGAGATCAAATAAAGTTTTGGAAAACACAATTATTGTAAACCGGAATAATTCGGCTTTTGGAAATTCATTTGAAAAATATCAACTCATTTTGCTTCGCAAAAACATACAATACTTATTTCCTGATTTCGCGGCTTTCAAGTCTGAAAAAAATCCATCCTAATATTTACTTTGTAACTCACGTTACGCAAAAGGATTAGAGTTGTAGAGTGAGCAGCCTGCTCGCTTTTGTTTCTTTTCTTACTCCCGACTTACGAATGAACTCTATTTCTACTCCGTGCTCTTTATCTATGCGCTCCGCATTTGAACGAATCTTTTCAGATCGTTTTTGAAATTCGGGTAATTCGACGATAGAAATTAGCATGAGCAAATATAATCCATAGGTCGTCAACATTTCAATTATGATTCTACTGGCTTTTGGTTAATTAATATCGATGGTACAAATCAACAAAGGGTTTTACCATTTAACTTGCAAACGCCTGTATGGTCTCCAGACGGAAAATGGATTGCTTTTGTATCAGGGGCACAAATTTATAAAATGCCATTTTCGAACGGTGTTTTTGATACTACACATGTTTTGCAGCTTACTACTAATGGGAGTAATTACTTTCCCTCTTGGAGTCCTGACGGGGAATGGATTGCTTTTGATTCGAATGTAGATTCACCAAATGGGATGAATTTTATTTGGAAAAATGAGGCTGAGTTCTAATAACAACAGCAATATTAATTGTTGTAAAATCTCGCAGATTGACCGCTACACTAAACAATCTACGTTACAATATGTAACACAGATTGATTAGTCAGCTTTTTGGACGGTCAATCTGTGAAGAATGATGA
>JAHJTX010000347.1 GCA_018829545.1 Bacteroidota bacterium
ATTAATCTTAAGACCATTCTGCAATTGGAATAAAAAAAGGTTTATTGCCAAAAGGGAATTTAACCTTCGAGGTTTGATACTTCTTCTAGACCGCAACCTCGAAGGTTTACATCAGCAACAAAATCAGATTAATCTTAAGACCATTCTGCAATTGGAATAAAAAAAGGTTTATTGCCAAAAGGGAATTTAACCTTCGAGGTTTGATACTTCTTCTAGACAGCAACCTCGAAGGTTTACATCAGCAATTAAATCGAATTAATCTTAAGACCATTCTGCAATTGGAATAAAAAAAGGTTTATTGCCAAAAGGGAATTTAACCTTCGAGGTTTGATACTTCTTCTAGACCGCAACCTCGAAGGTTTACATAAGCCATAAAATCAGATTAATCTTAAGACCATTCTGTAATAGGAATAAAAAAAGGTTTATTGCCAAAAGGGAATTTAACCTTCGAGGTCTGATACATTAGCCGCAGAGACGGGGCGTCCGGCAGTTGCCGGATCTTTACAAGAGAAAGCGCATATTTACATAGTTGTCGAGAATTATAATCCACCGAAGCTGTTTGTCCAAGCGAAGGCGGACTTCTCGCCGAAATTATTTACACAAGCAGTTTTCCGTTTTTCATAATTGCTCTGCCGTCAAAATAGACTGTTGGTTTTTTAATAACGCCGTCAAGATGAATCGGCACATTAACCTTTCCGCCCATAGTAATGTTATTGCCAACCGCAAGATGAACAGTACCCAAAACTTTTTCATCCTCAAGAAGATGTCCGCTAAGTTTTGCTTTATCGTTAGTTCCAATTCCGATTTCGGCAATATTTCTTGCAGGTTTGCCAAATTTATCGAGCAGCTTATTTAGGTTTACAGCTTCTTTTCCCCCGCTAATTTTAACAGCGAAACCTTTTTTAACTTCAAATGTAATCGGAGTTTTATCGATTACTCCAATTCCAGCCATTGAGCCATCGACAACAAATACGCCGTTCGTAGTTTCTTCGATTGGAGCGGTAAAAGTTTCACCTGTCGGAAGATTTCCGCCTTCTCCTTTTTTGTGAAACAATCCCTTGCTCGCAATTGACTTCCTGCCTTTAATGCTCATCGAAATATCTGTTCCATTTGGCGCGGTAATGCGAACATTCTCTGTTTTATCGAATAGCTTTTGCAGTTTAATGGAAAGCGCCGCAATCTTTTTGTAATCGGCGCTTAAGCCGCGAATCATTACTTCCTCGGTTATGTTCGGGAATGTTGCAACGCGGACACCCAATGCCGACGCGCTTCTTCGTGCATCTGTGTGAGTAAGTGATTTTGCCGTCGGGCATAACACAACGTCAAATTTCTTCATTAGTTCAGTAATGTAAAGAGGCGGTTCCTCTCCGTTAGTCTCCCGCGATTTCATTTCCACAAGAAGAGATTCAATTCCTAAATCAAGTGCATTGCGGTGCAAAGCAAGTCCAATATCGTGAATTATTTCGTCGGTTATTACTAAGATTTTTTCTCTTTTCTTTACAGCCATGCAGTCTTGAATAGCAATTCTGCACGCACTGTCTAATTTTGTTAAAGCCATTTTTCTCTTTGTTTATTTTTTTTCAAATAGTTGAATTAATTTGTTTTTGTTCATTTGCTCAATAAACAGTTTTACTCTTTTATCCGCAGGTACAATTTTATCGCCAAATTCCTTTTCCGCTTCTTCGGCTATTTGACTAACAGAAAATTTACCGTCGCAGATTTTATAGATGAACGAACCAACATTATCCAGATCAATTTTATACGGTATATCAAGCTGCTTTCTAAAAAATATTTTTTCAATAAAGCTTGGCTTTTCCTTTTTAAATAGAACCGTTACTATTCCATCATTTTCTTTGAACTCGCATTTTCTAAAAGGATACAAGTTGAAAAATTTTTCATCATCCACTTTTCTTAATTCCTTCTTCTAAACCGTGTCCCTTTGGACCCTTTTCAGATATTCTAAGCAAAATTGCAAATGTTAATCCGAAAAAGCCAAGAACGGAAAACAACCACATTCCCAATTCGTATCCAGCAGGATTTAAAGCGCTTGCGCCTTGAGAATCATTCGCCACTCCGATAAGCCAGTTGAATCCTGCAACGCCAATTTGCTGAATCAATGTCATCACCGCGTACGCAGTTCCAAGTCGCTTTTCTTCAACTATGTAAGCCACCGAAGGCCACATAATCGCGGGGATAAGTGAGAAAGCAATTCCCATCATTGCAATTGGGATGTAAAGAGAAACGCCGCTGTAAACCATCATCAAGTAAACCGGTAAAATCAAGATCGATCCCACCATCATGAATAAAGCGCGTTTGCCGAATTTATCAACCATAAGACCGAATAAAGGCGTTGCAATCATTGCGGACATTGGGAGAACAGAATTCAGAAATCCCGCAAACTCTCTTGTTGAACCATGCGCTTCAATGAAAAATTTTATTGCAAAACTTCTGAATGGAAAAATTGCCGAGTAGAAAGTGACACAAAGCGCAACAATGAACCAGAACGATTTGCTGAATTTGAACAAATCGGCGAAAACGAATTTATCCGTCTCGCCGGCTTTGCCCATTGTATATTTCCTTTCTGCCTTTGCTTCCAGAAACCAATAAAATATTCCGCCGATAACACAGAATAGACCAAGACCAGCCGCCAAATATAAAGGATCGCTCCAATTAATGTAGAACGCACTTGCCCAACTTGGAGAATTATCTGCCGCGACTGAACCAAGACGCGCAATCGTTAAATTAATTCCGAAAGCAAAACTGAGTTCCTTTCCCTTAAACCATTTTGCAAGCGCAGTGGTAATTGCAACGATGAGCGGCTCAGAACCTATTCCTAAAAAAACTCTTCCAAGCAGCATTACATAAAGATCGGATGAACTTGCGGTGATAACTCCACCGAGAGCCGCAATTGTACCGAACAGTAAAGTGGATTTTTTCGTGCCGATTTTATCTATAATTATTCCGCCGAGCAATAGAACGATAACCGCTGCTATACTATACACGGAATACATTGAGCCAATATTTTCATCTGAGAAGCCCAGATCGGATTTTAGTAAATCTGCGATTGGCGCAATACTGTCATACACATAATAATTACCGAACATCGCCAAACTGATAAATATTAAAACAATCCAGCGGTAAAGCCATGGCGGTTGCGGTTTAACTTGAAAAGAATCTTGAATCATATTTTATCCATAATTTGATTTATGTTTTCCAATAATTGAACCAATTTATTTTGCCTTACTTTCCTTTGTTAGAGAAAATTTTATCAGAATTCCGGCAAGGGCAAAAAACAGCACCATCGAAAGAATGTCTCCGATAAATCCTGATGATTCAGCAAAACCAGTATTAAAATAATCTATAATCGGTTTGCCGTCCCAATTTGATCCGACCATAACTGCGACCAAAATTCCAGTGAGTGCGCCGCCTGCAATTAAACCTGAACTGAAAAGAGCGCCGGGACCAATTTCGGAATCTTCGGTTTTACCTTTTCTTAATTTATCTGTAATCAATTTTACGAGTCCGCCGATAAAAATAGGAGAAGTCGTTGAAAGGGGAAGATAAGCTCCAACTGCAAACGGAAGCGATCTTACGCCCATCAATTCAACAACGGCTGCAATGCCCATTCCGGTTATTACTAATCCCCACGGTAGATTTTGGCTCAACAATCCTTTAATTACTGTTGCCATTAAAGTTGCCTGTGGAGCGGGAAGCGGATTTGGATGTTCCGGTGTAACAACTCCAATTCCGAGAGCGTCATTTAAAAGAAGTAGCGTTGCCCCGATTATAAAAGATGATGCAACCACTCCAATGATTAAGCCCAATTGCTGCTTGACGGGCGACGCCCCGACTAAATATCCTGTCTTCAAATCCTGTGAAGTCGCCCCGGCATTTGCAGAAGCAATACATACGATTGAGCCGACAACTAATGCGATTGGTTGGTACATATCGCCTGTCCAACCAACACCGACAAATATTAGGGATGTTGCCATCAGTGTCGCAATCGTCATTCCAGAAATCGGATTTGACGATGAACCAATCAATCCAACAATTCGTGAAGAAACTGTTACGAAGAAAAAGCCGAATACAACTATCATAATTGCAGAGAGGAAATTAGTTGGAATATTCGGGATTAAAGCCATGAAGATTACAAGAAGAACGCTGCCGATCAAAACAAACACAAGAGGAATGTCTTTTTCCGTGCGGAGTTTTTCCTGCGGACCATTGCTTTTTCTGTCTTTTAAATCTTTGAAAGAGTCGGTGAACGCACTGATAATCGTTGGGAATGATCTAATTAAAGTTATAATTCCGCCGAACGTAACTGCTCCGGCTCCGATGTAGCGGATGTAATTACTCCAAATTTCTCTTGCGCTCATTTCAGAGATTAGTTTTGTAGCCGGCGCAAAAGCCGTAGTAAGATTATCTCCCAATAGAGTTATAAGCGGAATTAAAACCAGCCATGAGAGAACTCCGCCCGCAACCATAATTCCCGCAATTTTAGGACCGATGATATAACCAACTCCCAATAATTCCGGGGTTATTTCTCCATTGATAGTTCCATTAGGCAGTGCTGATTTTCTGCTGAATATGTAGGAAGGAATATCTTTCCATAAACCAAGTATTGACATTAATAATTTATAAAGGAATGCAATTCCCAATCCATAATAAACTAATCTCGCTAGTTGTCCGCCTTTTTCGCCGGCTATTAATACGTCGGCGCACGCAGTTCCTTCCGGGAATGGAAGATTCCCGTGTTCTTTTACAATCAATGATCTCCTTAGTGGAATCATAAAAAGAACGCCCAAAATTCCGCCGGCAAGCGCTAGGACGAAAATTTGGAAGTATTGAAAATAATCCTCGCCGCCTGGGAGAAATAAAAGTGCAGGTATTGTAAACACAACGCCGGCAGCTACGGATTCACCCGCGGAACCGATTGTTTGTACGATATTGTTTTCGAGAATGGTTGCGTTGCCAATTTTTTTGAATACTGAAATTGCAAGCACTGCAATTGGTATGGAAGCGCTTACGGTTAAACCAACCTTCAACCCCAAGTAAACGGTTGCGGCGCCAAAAATTATTCCGAAAATGGCGCCAAGGATTATTGCCTTCGGAGTAAATTCTGGAATAAAATCATTTGCAGAAATATAAGGCTTAAATTCTGCGTTGTTATTTCCGGTCATAAATATTTCCTCTGATTGTAGACTGAAAAATTAAGTGTTGAATATTTGCATTATTCTTCCGAATTGCAAGACGATTTATTTTTGCATCAAAATTTTTGCTTCCGCATTCCGATATGGCATAACGCAAAATCGTATTTCACGGGATCGTTGGAAGAGAAAAGCTTGAGATTATTTGTGATCTCTTCCGCCATATTCCAATTAACAATTTTTCTTTTAGTGAGTTTTAATTCTTTGCAGATGGCTGCAATATGCGTATCAACTGGAACGATCAATTTAGAAGTCGCTATTTCTCTCCACAGACCAAAATCTAGTTCGTCTTTTCTTACCATCCATCTCAAAAATAAATTCATCCTTTTGCACGCGCTGCCCTTCGATGGCTCGGGGAACATGAATTTTACACCGTCCGATAACTCCCCTGTTTTCGACGCAATTTCTGTTAAGTTTTTGGAGAAGGAAGAAAGCGCATTTTTGATATTGCTGTCCTTATCAAAATAATAAAGGAGAAAAAAATATTTCAACGAATTAAAATTTGTGTAGACGGCATTAAGAACCGTGAACAAAGATGCGATATCATTTCCGGTATAAAAACGGTGCTTTAGGTTTTCAAATATCTTTGCATCCTTCTTGGGATTGTAATTCAAAATAAAATTGTACGGCTCATTTCCAATTAATTCAAAAATAGAATTCAAACTGTTGTTAATCTGAACAACATTTCCATAAGCGAAAATTGAAGCGATAAACGCAGAACTTTCAATATCGTGGTAATTATTAAACCTATGCGGGAACTCCAGAGGATCGGGCGACAATTTAGAAAAATCAAACGCTCTGTAATGATAATCTAATTTATGTTTCAGTTTAGTCTGAGTAATATTCACATGAACCAGAGATTATTTTGCCAAAACCATTTTATTAAATTCTACAAAATTGCCGGTAGTTAGTTTATAGTAATAAACTCCGCTGGATAAATTTTCCGGATTAAAATTTACTTCATGCACACCGGCGTTTTTGTTCCCTTCGAAAAGGGTTTGAATTTTCTCGCCGATTGCATTAAAAACTTCCAGAGTTACAAAACTATTTGCCGGCAAAGAAAAACTAATAGTTGTCGAAGGGTTGAACGGATTCGGATAATTCTGCTTCAACTCAAAAGCCGCCGGAATATATTTTCCCTCTTTTACGGAGACAACTAAATCTTTATCATTTATTAAAGCGGTTAGCACAGATAGAATTCTATTATCCATTCGCATCCAAATTGGGCGGATTATTCCCATGTAAGCTGCAATATTTGTGTAATCTCCGAAAAAGATTGAAGCATCCGGAATGAAAGATGAGTTGCTTATTTTATGATTTGAAAACGTTTCGCCGCCATCGATTGAACGCGCTAAATAAACATCCGTCTCAACGCCGCTGGTATTCCGCCGGTCGTAAAAAACTGCGTAAATATTTCCGTTCGTTGAATCCACAGCCATCCACGGAAAAAACTGGTGACGTTCTGAAACATCGTCGTTTACTTTTTTTACATCGCTCCAACTCTCTCCGCCATCAATAGATTTTTTGAAGAAAATATCTGTGTTGCTTGAACCGTTGCGTTGGTCTGCCCATAAAACATAAACATTCCCGCGGTACTGAGAGCGGCTGATATCACAAGCTGTAATTGGCATTCCGTTACAACGGTTAATTCCCGGAACGTCCATATCCCAACCGGTTGGCATTGGGTCTACAAAAATATCTTTCCCGAATGTAACGCCTCCATCCAAAGATTTATCGAACATAATTCCTTTTGGACCAGCCCAAGCTACATAGACTTCGCCGCTGGGTCCAACTGCAGGAACGGCGCCTTCAACGGTTTCGTCGCTGTCAATACAGTTACCGCCATGATCGCTTAATCTAACCGGTGCGCTCCAAATATCTCCGGCATCAGTGCTTCGCGAAAATAATATACGTGAACTATCGCTAGGGTTTGAGGTGCCGTAATTATCGAATTCCGTCCAAGACATGTAAATATTATTTCTATACTGCGAACCGGAATGATCTACAGCCAGCCATTCTTTATCTTGTTCCTTGGGATAGTTAAATCCGATGCCCGAGCCATTATTCCACGTTAATCCGTTATCCGTGGATTTTTGAACAACTATTCTATCTATCCAATAACCTTGCTGCGGATTTGAAAGATGTGCAAAATAGAGATTCCCTTCAGTATCATAAACTACACACGGATCGCCCCAGACTCCAAGTGTGGAAGACATTCTCATTTGACTCCAAACGCTTCCGCCATCTTTTGAAGAATAAAAATAATTCAGATTTGCGCCGCCTGCAAGTTGATTAGCGTCTTTGGGATTGATTGCAATTGATACTTCTTCGGGATCGATATAAGCCGGCAAATTTAATTGCACGTTAGTAAACTGCCCTTGAATTATAACCGCAACGAAGAATGTTACAAGGCTTAACGAGATTCTAAATTTCATAAAATGGTTAAACATGGTTATATCCGAAACTTTTTATAAAAAAAAAGCAATTTTGGAAAAATATTCAAGGTATAAATCTGTCATTCTACCTAGTTTTACTTATGTAAGATAAAACAATTATTATAAATAAATTTTTAATAAATGCGCAGACTTTTAGTTTTAATGCTCCTAATCTTTAATTCCAATTTCTATGCTCAGCAGCAATACGAAAAAGAATTGAATACGGTTTTTGGCGTTCAATATTTAGGCAACGCAAAGTTTTCTAATACCGGCGAGAAATTGGTTTACACTATATCCAAACCTGATTTCGAATCAAATATATTTCAAAGCACTTTGTTGGTAAAGGATATCAATTCCGAATTGCCCGCTTCAAAGATAAGTTTGTCTGAATGGAATTACTCCTCAATTTCGTTCTCAACAGATAATAGAAAGATATTCTACATTGCTAATCAAAACAGGAATGGTAATCAGGTATATTCACGCCTTTTATCCGGAGGAAG
>JAHJTX010000033.1 GCA_018829545.1 Bacteroidota bacterium
ATTTATGTATACGCTCAACAAATAATCGAATTGATAGACCGCGCTATCGCTTTGAATATTGGCAATCATGTTTTGCAAATCTAACACAATCGGCACTTTTGCAGAGACCTGCGATCTTAAATTAAGGAAATACTGCCTTTCTGAAGAAAGCGACCAATCATTTAATATTGTATACTGAGCGGATGATCCAGCGGACGGAACGAAGCTGAATTTCTTATCTGACAATTCTTCATCTACAAAACACGCCATATAATTTTCAACAATTTTTTCCTTGAACGAGTCCTTTAGATTATTAAATAATAATTCCGGCGTTGTTGCGGAAACAAATGTAGACCTCGGAGATTCCGGTTTCTCGGGATCTCTTGTTGTTAAAAGATCGCATCCGTAAAGAATAATAACGATAAACAATATTGTGTAATTTCTAACCATTTTTTAGAAACAAAACCATTCTTTTTGATTTATTTTGATTGAATTCAGCGCTATTATAATTCCCAAATGATTTCTCAATTGTGAATCCGATTTCGCTAAATTTTTTAATCAGGAATTCGAAATCATATAATTTAACGCGCTCATAAAATTCACTATTATTTCCATTCTCCTCAATAACTATCTTTTTAATCACGAAATTGTCTTCAATTCTTCTTTCTTCAATAATTCTTTTAGAATTGATAACTCGCTCAGAGTTCTCAATTAAATTATTCTTGACATGGTTCGAATTAAAATAATCGAAAACAACAAACCCATCCTTTTTCAGCAAACTTTTTGAATTGTGGAAAAATATAAAATTCTCGTCATCATTTTCAAAATAGCCAAAGCTCGTAAATAGATTCGTTATCAAATCAACTTTCTTTTTAATGTAAGTCTGCCTAATATCCGAGCAGAAAAAATGTACGTTTTCTTGATGCTCTACAGAATTTTTCTGCCCGATTTTAAGCAAATTCGTACTCAAATCAAATGCAATTACTTTGTAACCTAATTTTGAAAGAATAATTGCGTGTCTGCCCGCTCCGCAAGCTGCATCGAGGATAACTGCATTTTGTGGAAGCGGGATTTGAGTAAGAATCAGATTTATAATGTTTTCTGCATCTTGTGAATCTCGATGATTATAAACATTTAGATATTCATCAGAGGAAAACCAGGTTTTGTACCATTTTTTCATTATAGCTTAATTCTGCTTAAAACAGCCCTTCCTATTGTTGCTTCATCGGCGAATTCAATATCACTGCCGATTGGTATTCCGCGTGCAATCCGCGTAATCTCGATGTTGAATGATTTTAATATTTTTGCCAAATAAAGAGAAGTTGTCTCACCTTCGGTATCGGGATTTAGAGCTAATATTACTTCCATAATATTTTCCCGTGGAATACGTTCCAATAATTCCTTTATTTTCAATTGCCCGGCATCGGTTCCGGATAAAGGCGATAGTACTCCGCCAAGCACATGATATACGCCGTTAAATTCATTCGTCTTTTCAATAGCGATAACATCGCTTATTTCTTCAACGACGCAAATAGTTCGTTTATCCCGCTTTTCGCTTTTACAGATATCACATAAATCATTCGTAGAAATGTTGAAGCATCTCGCGCAAAAGGAAATTTTAGTAATTAAATTTTCTAATGCAATCATCAATTGTTCAACGCTCTGCTTCTCGGATTTCAACAAATGAATTGCCAATCTCTGAGCGGTTTTTCTTCCAATAGTCGGTAGTTTACTTAATTCATCAATTAATATTTGAAGAGGTTCGGGTATAATCAATTTTACACACCCGGAATGTTAAATCCAGGAGGGATAATCCCCTTGGTTAAGGCACCCATTTCATCTTGTGCCATCTTATCTGCTGAGGAAAGAGCCTTGTTCACCGCAGCAACAACCAAATCTTCGAGCATTTCTTTATCGCCTGCAGAAATAATCTCGTTCTCAATAAAAATTGAAATTAATTCTTTTTTTCCATTCGCCGTTGCTTTAACCATTCCGCCGCCGCTTTCTTCTGTTACGGTTTTGTTAGCCAATTCACCTTGAATTTTTTCCATTTCAGCCTGCATTTTCTGCACTTGCTTCATCATACCTTGAATTCCACCTTTCACTCTGCCTCCAATTTTTTATTCTTAATAGTTCAATTCTACTCTTTGTTATATCAAGTATTACTTTAAAGAAATTTAACAAAATTTTATTTCACAAAGAAATTCACGTAATAAAATATTAAATTTGGATTCCTTTGTGAGTAGTGCTTTTAATCAATTTATCGGACATTGAACAAGTATGATAACTAAATACGGCTATAATACAATAGGGGTTGCTCTTATAATAATTTTTGTATTGATTGTAATAAGTCTGCTGAACTCCAATTTATATGTAAAGTGGAGTTTGATAGTTTTAAGCGTTGTGATACTAATATTCACTTTAAATTTTTTCAGAGATCCCGAGAGAACAACTCCTAATCGTGAAAAAATTGTAGTTTCCCCCGCCGACGGGACTGTTATGCTTATTAAAGAAGTTGTTGATAACAAATTCGTAAATGGCGACGCATGGCAGATTTCTGTTTTCATGTCTCCATTGAATGTTCATGTTAATCGAATTCCAATTTCGGGAAAAGTAGAATATTTGAGATACGTTGAAGGCGAATACCTTGTTGCATATCATGATAAAGCAGATGAAAGGAATGAGCGTTCGGAAATTGGAATTGACAGTAAATACGGGCGTGTACTGTTCACTCAGGTTGCCGGAGCGGTTGCAAGAAGAATTGTTTATGATTTGAATATAGGAGATACAGTAAAAATTGGCGAGCGTTTTGGAATGATAAAATTTGGAAGCAGAGTCGATGTTATTGTAGATAAAAGTTCATGGAAACCAATGGTTAGTGTAGAACAAAAAGTTTCAGCCGGAGAGACAATATTATTCGAGAAAATAGATGATTAAAATTTCTAATTCGAGAGCGTTTTTACCAAATTCATTTACAGCGCTGAATGCTTTATGCGGATTTCTTTCAATCATATCCGCTAGTCATAATGATTTCTATATGTCGGCATTATTTATTTTTGGCGGCGCTTTATTCGATATTTTTGATGGACTAATTGCCCGCATTCTTGGTTCAACATCAAGACTTGGCGTAGAACTGGATTCTCTCTCTGATGTAATCAGTTTTGGCGTGGCGCCTTCCTTTTTGATTTATCAATCATATCTGAACGAATTCGGCGCAATCGGAGTAGTTATCTCTTCCTTCCCGATGCTTTTCGGCGCTTTTCGTTTAGCAAGATTCAATATTCAAATTGAGGATATTACTACTAAGCTTGATTTTAAAGGACTCCCGATACCAATCTCCGCAATTTTATTAGCTTCGCTGGTCTTGTTTTATCACAACGGTGTTAAAATAATCAGCCCCTTTTCTTATATGATTATACCATTGATCTTAATTTTGTCTTTCTTGATGGTAAGTAAAATTAGATACAATGCTTTTCCAAATCTGAAAAAGTTAAATACTTTCACAAAGATTTTACTAATTGCCGGTGCGATTATCGCACTCGCACTTCTTGTCATCACAAATGGCGTTGCGTTTTTCTATATTCTGCTGGCAATGGTATTTGGGGGAATATTACGGCACATTTTTTATTTACTTTTTGATTTGAAGAAAACAGCGTTATCAAAAAATTAAAGCATGAGAATAACTTGTATAAAGCCACAGTAATTGTAAAAAAAAGAGCAAAAATTCTCGACCCGCAAGGCAAGGCTGTTGAACAAGGCGCCAAATTGCTGGGTTTTAACGATATAAGTAAAACTCGCATCGGCAAGTACATTGAATTTTTTGTAAATACAACAGATTTTGAGACTGCTAAAAACGAAGTGATTGCATACAGCGAAAAACTTCTTGTCAATCCTAATATGGAAGATTTTGAATATTCCCTGGAAAAAGCTGAATGAAATTAAAGTTCGGTGTTGTTGTTTTCCCGGGTTCAAACTGCGATCATGACGCTTATTACGTCACAAAAAAACTGCTTGATCAAGAATCAGAATTTTTATGGCACAAAGAAAAAGATCTGAAAAATTCTGACGTGATAATTTTACCTGGTGGATTTTCTTATGGCGACTATCTAAGGACTGGAGCTATTGCAAGGTTTTCTCCAATCATGGAATCCGTAATCAAGTTCGCCAACTCAGGCGGTATTGTTTTAGGAATTTGTAATGGATTTCAAATTCTACTCGAGGCTGGACTTTTGCCAGGCGTGCTGTTAAAAAATGAATCAACAAAATTTATTTGCAAAGATGTATTTCTAAAAATTCAATCTAAAAATACTTCTTTTACGGCATTTGTAGAAAAGGACGTCTTGCAAATTTCTATTGCTCATGGTGATGGCAACTATTTTGCCGATGAAAAAACGCTTGCTGAATTGAAAAATAATGACCAAATTGTTTTTCAATACTGCAATCGAAAAGGTGATGTTGATTCAGAGAGTAATCCCAACGGTTCTCTAATGAATATTGCTGGAATAACGAATAAAGAGAGAAATATACTTGGAATGATGCCCCATCCGGAAAGATGTTCTGATAAAATTTTGGGCAATACAGATGGAATTGAATTGTTTAATTCACTAATAAAATATTTAACAAATTAGTCGAGGTTTGAAATGTTTGGTAATTTAGGCGCTCCTGAAATAATACTAATTATTCTCGCAATTTTAATTCTCTTCGGCGCGAAAAAAATTCCTGAATTGGCGAAAGGCATTGGCAAAGGAATGAGAGAATTTAAAAAAGCTGTGCATGAAGTTGAAGAAGATATAAAGATGGAAGACACTGACTCTGATAAAGATACAAAAAGATAATTTTGGAGTTCCATTTTGGCGGATTATTCGAGCATTCAAGAAAAAATTCTTAATATCCGAAGCGGGGAAATTAAGTTAAAAGAAAATATACTTTATTTCCTCAATCAAATTGAGCGGAATAAGGATTTAAACGCTTTTAATTTTGTATTCGCTGACTGCCTTGATCAATCAGAAATGATTGAGAATAAAATTCGTGAAGGGAAAAACGGTAAACTTGCCGGCGCTGTGATTGCGGTTAAAGACGTAATTGCGGTAAAAGACAAACCTCTTACCTGTTCTTCTGAAATTCTTTCTAAATACACCTCAATTTATAATGCCACGGTTGTTGAAAAATTAATTCAGGAAGACGCCATTATCATCGGGAAGACCAATTGCGACGAATTTGCGATGGGTTCTTCTAATGAGAACTCTGCTTTTGGAAGAGTTCTAAATCCGGTAAATAAGGAATTTGTGCCAGGCGGTTCGAGCGGAGGTTCAGCCGTTGCTGTTGCCGCAAATCTCTGTGACGCAGCTTTGGGAAGCGATACCGGCGGCTCGATTCGTCAACCCGCATCTTTCTGCGGAATTTTTGGCTTGAAACCAACTTACGGAAAAGTTTCACGCTACGGACTTACCGCATTTGCGTCTTCATTCGATTCAATTGGCGCTTTTTCAAAATGCACTTCAGATTTGGCGCTAATCACAGAGGTAATTTCTGGACACGACATCAAAGATTCTACATCGGCAAATATTGTTAATCAACTTTTTGATTTGAGTTTTTCAAACAAACTAAAAATTGGACTCCCAAAAGAATATTTTTCTGATGACATCGATAAAGATGTTATGGAGACGATTCAAGCAAAAATTCAAGAGTTGAAAGCTAATGGTTTTGAAATTATTGAGATTTCACTTCCCCATACTGAATACGCAATTGCGGCATATTACATACTAACAACCGCTGAGGCATCTGCAAATTTAGCTCGATTCGATGGAGTGCGGTACACACGACGCGCTAAGGAATTTCACGATTTGGAGGAGATGTATTCCCGAACGCGAAGTGAAGGTTTTGGGGATGAAGTTAAACGAAGGATAATGCTTGGCACTTATGTTCTTTCTTCAGGATATTACGATGCATATTATAAAAAAGCTCAAAAAGTTCGACGGTTAATTCAAAATGATTTTATGAATGCGTTCGCCGAAGTAGATTTAATTTTAACTCCAACTTCCCCATTTACTGCATTCAAATTGGGAGAAAAATCTTCTAATCCGCTTCAGATGTATCTTAGCGATATTTATACAACTTCTGCTAATCTTGCCGGAATTCCAGGAATGAATATTCCAGTTGGTAAAGACAGTTCCGGATTACCAATTGGACTGCAAGCGCTCGCAAATCAATTTGAAGAAGAGCGCATATTGCAATTCAGTAATTATTTGGAACAGAATATTCTTAAAAGAACAGAGTTATAATTCCAAATTTTTTATGAGAAATTATTAAGTTGAGAACGAAATAATAAATTATAGTAAGGAAATATTATGAGCATTTTATTAGACAAAAAAACCAGAGTGGTTGTGCAGGGAATTACGGGAAGCGAAGGTTCGTTCCACACTTCGCAGATGATTGAATACGGCACTAAAGTAGTTGCGGGTGTTACTCCCGGTAAAGGCGGAACAGATTTCCAGGGTATTCACATTTATAATACTGTTTCTGAGGCTGTTAAAAATCAAAAAGCTGATGCAAGCGCAATTTTTGTTCCTCCTCCTTTTGCTGCGGATGCTATTCTCGAAGCGGTAGAAGCCGGAATCAAACTTATTGTGTGCATCACGGAAGGAATTCCTGCGAAGGATATGACAAAGGTTTTCAATGCAATTAAAAATAAAGATGTAAGGCTAATCGGACCGAATTGCCCTGGATTGATTTCACCTGGGAAAGCTAAAATTGGAATCATGCCTGGATTTATTCATAAAAAAGGGAAAGTCGGCGTGGTTTCCAGAAGCGGAACTTTGACTTACGAGGCAGTAAAACAATTGAGCGATCTTAAAATCGGGCAATCTACTTGTGTTGGAATTGGCGGTGATCCCATAATCGGCTCTCAATTCATAGACGTAATCAAACTTTTTAATGATGATCCCGGTACTGAAGGTATTGTGATGATAGGAGAAATCGGCGGCTCAGCAGAAGAAGAAGCTGCAGCATACATTAAAAAATATGTTAAAAAGCCCGTTGTTGGGTTTATTGCAGGTAGAACTGCTCCTCCCGGACGCAGAATGGGACACGCGGGAGCAATTATTGCCGGCGGAAAAGGAACAGCGGCAGAAAAAATGAAGGTTATGAAGAAGGCTGGAATTCACGTTGTTGAAAGTCCGGCAGAAATAGGAATAGCGATGCAAAAAGCTTTATTAAATAAGTAAAGCTAAGTACATATTTTCATAAATATTGTGACTTAACATTTTTGTAATTAGTCCCGTAAGGACGATATATTAAAAATAAAGTTACTACTCAGCAGCCACATAAATTGTAATTCAAAATATGCCACAAAGACACGAAGACAC
>JAHJTX010000348.1 GCA_018829545.1 Bacteroidota bacterium
AAATATATTGATTAAGCTTATTAACAATTGCCTGCCAAGATGAAAGCGAAAAGCTGTAAATATTAACTGTTTTATAACGAATATCGGAATAGGTATCTGTTGTTCCTTTTTGAAACTGAGTAACCTGATTCATTTCATTAACAGAAACAGTTGTTCCATTTAGCCAAGGTTGCATTTTGGCAACCGCCATTCTATTTGGAAAAACCATTTCGTCGAGCAATGATGTATTTAAAACCAAATCACTTTCAAATAGAACAAAAGGCTCATTTATCATATTACGAGCCATCCAAAGTGAATAAATGTTGTTAGTGGTTCGGTAAAGAGGACTATCAATGTACTCAATTGTTAAATCTTCTGATTTACTACCAAGAAAATCCATGATGAATTCTTTTTCATAGCCTGTAACAATTACAAGTCGTTTAAATCCTTGTTTTTTTAAATTATTGACAAGTCTTTCAAGAATTGACTTTCCATTTACAAGGACAAGGCATTTGGGTGAGCTTTTTGTTAAAGGAAAAAGACGACTACCTGTTCCAGCAGCAAGAAGTAATGCTGTGGTAATACGATTGTCACCATAATAATTGTCTGAATTAATATTCATACTTTATTCAATTGGTGTAATCAAAAAAAACGTAAACGCTCAACTAAAAGCATTTAGGCATACTAATTTTTAGTACTCTGATGGTCGGACTAGTTACTTATAACTCAACTATAAGTATGAAGTTTGCTATTGCGATGATAGGTTGCTTCAAAAGCTCATCAACAAAATTGAGAGTGAATGATTGATATCAAAAGATATGTAATCTATTTACAAAGGTACTCAAAATTCCAGAGGCTTGCCATTCTTTTTATTTTGAGTGATTTAATGTTAGTGAGCTTTACCCCAATCGTTGGATATTATGCGATTGGAGCAACGGAAGGCGAGAAGCAAGAATTACTTGATTCGATGACTGAAATGCTTGAAGAAAATATTTCGGTGATGAAAACGGGAATTGAAATTGAGTTTAAGGAAAATCCTAAATATGAAATCGGACAAATGTTTGAAAAGATGTGTGACTTTCATAATAATGAAATATCGAAAGCGATTCTTACCGTAACTTTGACAATGGATATAGGAAATGCGGGAAGTTACGGAGCTACTGAAGTTCACAAAGAAATGCTAGGCTATATCGGCATAGCAGATAAAAAGCTGGCAGAATTGGGGATTAACAAGCTTCTCCGGTATTACACAGATTTGAATTACGGAACGGAAGTAAAATCGCCAAAGATTAAGTTTCAGAAAAAGGAAACTGTTGTTATTGAGAGTGAGAATAGGGATAAGATACTTTCGGAAATCGGGGTGAAATTCACTAAAATATATTTTAGAAAGAGATATAATCTAGCGGAAGAGGATTTTGAAATTAGCAGACAGCCCTCAGCTATCAGCGGTCAGTAGTAAGTAAACAGTAGGCAGTAAACAGTAAGCAGTAGGCAGAAGACGGAAGACAGAAAGCCCGCCCAACAAGACGGCGGGTAAACAGTAAACAACAGGCAGTAGGGAAAAGACAGATTTCAGTCTTGGGAATAATGGAATTGAGGAATGATGGAATACCTAGATAATTTATATTGACTTTGAGAGGTGCAAGTCTTAATTTCAATTGGGGTAAATAAAATTAGGCGGTGATGGTAAGTTGTGTTTCTTATTCAAAAAATTCCGCAATGAATAAGGAATTGATGCACTGATAGATTATTAAAGAAAAGGATTTACCGATTGCATTTAGATCATTTCATGAAATTTGGGGATTCATAGATAGTTTTATTTAAAAGACAAAACGGAGGACTTGTGAAATTTAGAAGAATCTCTCTTAGTATTTTATCCATCTTATATGTTCTTGGGTGCGCTTCAACAAAAATTACTTCCTTTATCGATCCAGCATATCAATTAGCCAATTTTAAGAATATTTTAATTATTGTCAATACTTCAAATTTAGAGGATAGAAAAAACATTGAAAACACCATGGTAAAATATTTCTTATCTAAAGGAAGATCAGCGACAGAAAGTTATAAAGTATTTCCACCAACGCGGAATTTTACAGATGAAGAAAAAATCGAAATACTATTGAAAAATAAAATAGATGCTTTTATTGCTATTTCAATTGGTGAATATGGTGTAAGCGAATATTATATCCCTCAGACAAGTTCTGTTACAAAAACAACAGGTAATGTGAATGTTTACGGAGGTTCTGCAACCTATAATACAAAGTCTAAGACATCCTACGAAGGAGGATATACTCTTAGAAAACCATGGGCAGAAATTGAGACAAAAATGTACGATGTTTCGAATGGCCAAATGACATGGATAGCAACATCATTTAACGGAGGAAACGCATATGCAAACAAAAGCACTGTGATTGAATCATACTGTGAAGCAACGGTTAATAAATTAATTGAAGACCGTATGGTGAAGTGGACTAACCAGAAAAAATGAAAAAACTTTTGCTCCTGTTTGTAATCATAACTTCCTGCCTATCCGCTCAAGATAAATTATTCACAACTGAAGATGTGGTTTTAAAATCATATTCATCTTTTGCGCCGACAACACTCAGTCAATTGAATTGGATACCCGGCGAACAGTCTTTTGCATACGTTAAAAGTGATGGCGACAATCAAATTCTTGTTAAAGGTTTTGCAGCTTCATATTCAGAGATACAACTTGTTTCACTTGAGAATTTAAATGCCGGACTAGAAAAATTTAAGATAGAATCCGCAAATACGTTTCCAACAATCACTTGGAGCGGAGCGGATAAATTTGTTTTCTGGAAAGGTAAAAAATTGTTCAGATATATTTTATTCGAAGAAAAACTCGAACAACTTCTCGATCTTCCGGAAGAAGCGGAAGAATTGACTCTATCTCCGGATGGAAACAAAGCCGCCTTTGTCGTTGAGAATAATTTATTTGTTGCAATTGCAATAGATAAAATATTA
>JAHJTX010000349.1 GCA_018829545.1 Bacteroidota bacterium
TTACCGAGAAAGGGAGAATGATTCTAATTCTTTCTGTTAAACTTAGAAATTTAACCGCTATACCTGAATTAAATAAGTTAGTTTGTTATTGTTGATTTTTCTTAACAAAAAAAACAAGGATTTAACTGGTAATACTATAATGTGTTATTTACTGTTAAATTTTTAATTACAATGGAAAAATTAACTAAATAATCACTAATTACAAATTAATTTGCGCAAAAGTCAAAGTGGAATTCCGACGCTTTACGGAATGAAGACTTGGCGAAATGAAGGTTTAATCTTCGCGAGAAGAAATCAGCATGTTGATCGTACTAAGCAGCACTTCATTATAAACCGGTTTGGCAAGATACTCATCAACCCCTGCTTCTTTGGCTCTAATTTTATCAATTGAACGTGCATACGCTGTGAGGCAAAGTATCGGAGTGTCCTTATAATTTTCCATTTGCTTTAATTCAGTCGTCAATTGCAGCCCGTCTTTTTTACCGGGTAAGCCAATATCCATTATAACTAAATCATACTTTTTAGAAGAAAAATTGCCATAAAAGTCATCTGCTGAACCGCAAACGTCAACATTAAACTCCTTGCGTAGCAGCATCCGCATAGTTTTTTGAGAAAGTAGATCGTCTTCCACCACTAATATATTTTTCATAGTAATGCCTATTTATTAAAAATTATGCGAAAAGTTGAGCCGACATTTTTAATACTTTCTACTTGAATAACGGCATTATTCAATTCGCAATATTTTTTAACGAGAGTTAAACCGAGACCATTGCCATCAAAAGAACGGGAATAGCCGTGTTCTTCTTGAACAAAAGGTTCAAAGAGGTGTTGGAGAAATTCGTCACTCATTCCGATACCGGTATCAATTACTTCAACTATGACATCACCGGTTGAATTATTATTCAGCAAAACTTTAACATGTCCCTTTTTGGTGTATTTAATTGCATTATCGATAAGATTAGCGAATATTTGAGTAATGCAATAATCGTCGGCTAAAACAACACTATTCTCACCAATGCACATGTAAATTAACTGCAAATTCTGTTCAACGGCAAGTTGACTCATCTCTTGGATTAGGGGAAGTAAAATATCCTTATCCAAGTCAACAACTTTTAGAATTGGAGTATAAACGCCGGTATGAAGTTCGGACATATTAAGAATTAAATCGATTGTGCGAAAAATTCTTTTGCTCGAAGCGTCCATACTTGTAAGGATTTCGACGATATTTTTATTGAGGTTACCACTAAATTCCTCTTTCAAAAGAGAAGCGTTACCCATAATAATATTCAGAGGAGTTCTAATTTCGTGAGACATTTGAGCGAGGAATTCTGATTTAATTTTTTCTAAAGCCTCTGCTTTTTCCTTTGCAGACTTTAATTCTTTCACATAATTTTTCTTTTCAGTAATATTTCTAAAAATACTAAGCAGATAATGTTTGTTAACATTTGGGGAAATAAAGGAATTAGAAAGCTCTACCCAAATAATTTTGCCATTCCACAGAGTTATTTGAGTTTCAAATTTCTCTTTAATATTTCCATCAAGGAAATTAGACTGATATTTACCTAGAATATAAGAAGCAGAAGGTTCCCCATAGCATAAGCTAATTGGCATACCGATCAAATCGTTTAGAGGTAATTCAAAGAGTTTAGAGAACGCATTGTTGACCGCAATGATTACACCTTCTTGATCAGTTAAACGCATGGCATCAAAAGAATTCTCCCAAACAGAACGAAATTGATGTTCCGATTTTGCGATTTTTTCTGCGGAAATTTTTATTTCTGTTATATCGGTAAACATACCAAAGGAACCTTCATATTCTCCATTCTTATTAAAAATAGGGCTTGCCGAAATAGCAGCCCAGATAATTGAACCGTCTTTAGCGATAATTTTTTTTTCATAAATATCCGATTTACCCTTTTTCCTATCTTCCATTTTAGTGAAGAAGTCTTTACGCTGATCTTCATAGATAAGAGCGCTAAAATTCATATTAACTAACTCGCTTGTAGAATAACCTAGCATTTTACCCATTTGGGGGTTTACCATAATTATATTTTCATCAATATCGGTTATACATATTCCTTCGACGGAAGTATTAAAAAGCGCCGCTAATTTTTCTTCGCTTGCTATTAATTCAGCTTCTTTAATACGGGTTTCTTTTTCAGATTCTAAAGCGTCAAGCGAAAAAGAAAGATCAGCGGCGACTTCCGATAGCAATTTAATTTCTTCCTCGCGGAAGTGATTAACATTTTCCGAATATAAGTTCAAAGTACCGAATACTTTTTTACGAACACAAATAGGAAACGCTGCAGAAGAG
Organism: Bacteroidota bacterium; assembly: GCA_018829545.1. Classification (GTDB taxonomy): domain Bacteria; phylum Bacteroidota; class Ignavibacteria; order Ignavibacteriales; family Melioribacteraceae; genus JAHJTX01. The sequence goes on from JAHJTX010000349.1 coordinate 2,315, forward strand.
CGGTAGCCTCTTTTCAAGGCTTCGTCGCGCCAGGGCAGCATACGGGGATCATTCTCAATATCATTGCAAACACTATGTTCCAAAAATTTAAATACAGAGCCGGTAGGGCCAAGACCTTCCGGTGTATCGTCAATAGTTATTTTAATATGTGCCAAATAACCATTCTCAGTTCCTGAAAATGCAGCCGGTTTAACAGCATTCACAGTTTCATCAAAAATACCGATCCATGCCATTTTAAATTGACCAATTTCTACGCAAATATTGCAGATTTCATTAAATAAGTCGTCGCAATTCTTAATTCGAATAATTGCTTCATTTATTTTGCTAATTACGTTGTAAATCCTGCTAAGTGAAACTATTCTTTCAGTATTTCTTTTCTCGGTAGTTATATCGCGCCCAAAACCAGCTATGCCCACAATTTGACCGTCTTGGAGCAAAGGAACTGCATTAATGGAGAGTATAAAAATCTCATTAATTTTATTAAGTATTTTTGTTTCAAATGATCTGGCATTACCATCTAATACCTCAGTAAAAATTTTCCGAATGTAAGTAATATCATCTCTGTGAATAAGAGTAATAAAGCTTTTACCAACTAATTCCTCTAATTTATAACCAATTAACGTTTCGGCGCTTTTATTTCCGAAAGTAATATTACTCGCAGTATCCAGCATAAAAATAAGATCATGTGCGGTTTCGATCACCGTACTATAAAGAGATTTTGCTTTCAGTAATTTGGTTTGAAGTTTTTCTTTTTCTGCGATATGCTTTAATTTTTCTTCTGTTTTTACTTTCAGGCGATAATAACTATAAATTTTTGATGAACCAAGACTGAAAATTAAAATAGTGATTACGATTAGAATAAAGATTCTGAGGAGATTATTTTCTGAAAAGGAAGTAATAGATTTATACGGTTCATTAATGACTAAAACCCATGAAATATTTGCATAATCGAATCGTTTAAATACTGAAATTTTTTGTGGGCTGTCAACTAACCGATAGAGAGCGGTGCCTTTATTGTCCACTAATAAATGAGCCAGATGGTCAAAAGATTCGTGGCATGTCTTACATTCCTCATCGCGCCGGTTGATATTTCTTAATACCATTTCGGGATGGTCGGGCTGAAAAAGAAGAGTTCCTTTAGAATCCATTATCCACATTTTTAAATCTTTGTCAAGATATTCAGAAGAAAAAGCACTTATTAACACTTGTTCTAAATTCATGACATATAAAACTGCGCCGGAAAATTCTGAATTGGAATGAACTCGATTTTTATTTAAAGGAATAACCATTAGAAATCTATATGACCGTAATTGACCGGAAGCAGAAGAGTTGATATTTTCTAAAGCGGAATCGACAGGCTGTGTGAAATCGGCAATATATATTTGATCTTTAATATCTGGCAAAGAAACCCAATCGAAGAAGGGATCGTCATTATAAGATTTTCCCATTTCTTGCTTATTTGTTGAAACAGTGATTACGCCGTCGGAATTTAAAAGCCATATTGATTCAATACCTTTGCCCAGAAGCTGAGCGTACATATCGTCAAAATCTTTTTCAACATCAGTAATACTCATGTTTTGAATAGAAGGCTGGGAGGCTAACATTTTTAATCCTTGTGAACGCGCATCTAAGCATGTTCTAAGGACAGTAATTCTAAGGTCCAATTGCAATAATTTCTTCTCTTGAAATTGAGAGCTGACCATCTCTTCATTTTTGTAATATGTGTCTATTGTAAAATAGATTAGCGCAGAAAACAGAGTAATAAGCATCCCGTAGAAGAAGAAATTGTATTTAAATATTTTCATGTCAGCACGAGTTAAAATAGGTTTATTTTACCGGTTATTATAGTGCATTATTATATATTTTACAAATCTGTATCAGTTGAAAACGAGATTTCTCTCTGACGCAGGCTTACAAGCCCATCAAAACATGACAAAAAAATAAAATTTGTCATTACGAACGTAGCGGGGAAAGCTGTCGGGATCATGATGTCCTTTCATTTAGAATTCTGAGCAAACCCCATACGCATGCAGATAAAAAAAGGATACAGATTATTTGACAAACTTAGAGCATGAACAAAATTTTAAGACAATGAACGAATAAAGATTATTGAAAAAACTAAATCATCGTTTGAACGGAATGGATACTGTAAATACTGTTCCTTTTCTTTTATTAGATTCAATATTTAACTTAGCGTTATTAAGTTCACAATACTTTTTAACTAACGCCAAACCGAGTCCGTTTTCGTCATAAGATCTTTCGTAACCTTATTCTTCTTGAACAATAGGCTGAAACAAATTTTCTCATCTTCATTCATGAGTCTACTCCAAAAAGCAAATAAACCGTTAAAAGAATCACAACTGAGTTTAGCTAACCCACGACTTAAGTCGTGGGTTAACAACAACTTAGAGAATTGGTGAACCGTTTCAACGGTTTTCAATTCTTTCTCAAATTCGATTTAAGCACCTTTTTGCAGTGGACTCATTCATTAAAAGAGAAACGTCTATGTGAAATTGATTCAGTTAAGATATTTCACTTTCGATGGCTGAATAATAACCGTCATAACAGCACAAAATGAAGAAAAATATTCAACTATAGTAAGAGGGTTACGATCACTAATTGGTCACAAAAAACATAAAAGCAGAACTTTTACCTTCTTTACTTTCTAACCAAATTTTTCCACACAGTAAATCGATAATCTTTTTGTAAAATAATGAATTGAAAAAAGCTGCACCGTCAAGCAGCGCAGCTTTTTAATTTTGATGTCTATTTACTTTAGCAGCAACATCTTACGCGATATGTTCACTCCGCTTCCATGAAGTCTATAAATGTAAACTCCTGACGCATAATTAAGCGCATTGAATGTTACAGAATGTTTACCTGGATTTATATGCCCTCTTACTAATGTTGTTATTTTCTCTCCTAAAATGTTGAAGACTTCTAGTTTATAATTCCCTGAAAGCGGTATACTGAATTCAATTATTGTTGAAGGGTTGAATGGATTTGGATAATTGTTCTCCAATGCAAATTCAGTTGGTATTGTTCCATCTTCTGTGATATCCGTCGTTTTATTTACAAGTTTTTTGTAAATCTTTCCATCGCTCGTTCCGGCATACATTATATAACTGATATCTTTAACTTGATCCGGTGATTCTTTTGAACTTTTTAATCCATCAACAACAGGAGTTATCATTATTGAGCTAACTCCTAAGCCGCCCATGCCAAGAGAAATCCACGTTGCGCCGTAATCTTTAGAAACGTAAACGCCGGATTCCCAAGTGCTTACATAAATATTATCAAGCGCATCAATAGTAATTGAATAAACGTACGCAGCCGGCAGATCAGAATTATACCAGGTTGAACCGTTATCATCGGATATGTACAAGCCTTTGCCGTAGGTGCCGGCAAAAATTACATTATTGGATGTTGCGCCAAGGGACCAAATAAATTCATACCCAATATCAATTGTCTTCCAATTCATTCCGCCATTTTGTGATGCGGAAACGCCTCCGCCCATACTTCCCGCGAATAAATCTCCAAGTGTATTAAACACAAGCGAATGCAGCGCTAGGCTTCCTTCCATACCTTCGTTTTGCTGCGTCCATGTTAAGCCATAATCATTCGATTTGAACACGCCGTTACCCCACGTTGCGGCATAAATTTTACCGTATTCATCTATTCTGATTGATCTTACGTCCTGCTTCATAGTTTCATTCAGCAGCCAAGTTTCTCCGTCATAGCGGTAGACGCCGCGCTCAGTTCCGGCAAAAATAAATCCATTGTATTCATCAAGCGACCAAATATACGCGGCTTCCATTCCTTCGTTTATCACCGTCCACTTTATTTGATCGGTAGTCATGTAAATTTTTCCGCCCCAAGTTCCAGCGTATAAATTACCTTCGGGATCGTTTGCAAGTGACCATACAATTTCCGTAACCCCAAACTCTCCGGCATATTCCCACTCACCGCCGCCGTCTCCGCCGCCACCGGCTGTATTGCCTTCGTATGTAACGCAGAATAATGCAGAAGCATAATCGTCATCATCTACCTCCCCATCTCCGGGAGTTGAATCGGGATCGATTAAGTTTGATTTTGAAACTTCAGCTATATTTATAACGCACGCATCTGTTGGAATATTTCCAATAAATTTGGTTTTATTGAATTGCCCCATGCCGTATAGATGAGCCGCAATCATTTGTCCATTCTGCATACCGCTTTCAAAATTTACAACTGCAAATGGGGCAAGAATCGAACCTCTGATATCTATATGATGAATATACAAATCCTGCGCTTCATAAAAATTATAGAGCACATTTCCAATACTGGTTCCTACAACAGTTAAGCCGCCGGTAAATGTAATTCCAGTTCCGCTAACGTTAATTAGCACAACGGAACCGTTCGGCACTTTTATATTAATTTCGGTTTTTGTAGATAAAACCGCACCGTCGAGATCGAAAACATTCAAATACGGATCGGTTCCTATTAGGTCCAAACCGTAACTGAATAGTTCTATAATCGTACCGTTTGCAGAATAATTACTCAACTGTCCGGAAAGTGTTGTCAGATACGATCTTGCAGCATCGAAATCAATTGGAGTGTCCTGCCTCAGTGTACCTTCTACTATGCCGACACTATCAACCGGAAGATTTGTTAATCCGCCATAAACAACGTTTCCGTTAAAAACTCTTCCGCTTTTGTAAGTCAAATTTTTATTTACAATTAGAACGTCCTCAGTTCCTTGAGAATTGGGGAGTCTGTAACCATGACTGTACCTTGCGAAGTATGCATTTCTTCCCACAGCCATTTTACCTTCAGTATCCGAGGACGGCTGATTTATATCATAAAGAATAAAAACGTTGTAATCTTTTGCCGGTCCTAAATCCCACGAGCTTGTGCTTTGGTATCCTATATCAACCTTAGCAGAAATAGTCATCACAGCCGATGCGCCAAAATTCAAGTTGCCCACATTCCAGATTCCCGAAGAAGGATTATAGGTTCCTAAAGTTGTGGAAGAAGATTGATAAATAACTCCGGTCGGAAGCAGATCGGTAATTTCAACATTTACTGCATTATCCGGACCATCATTAAAAACCGTGATTGTATAAGTAACTACATCACCGTCATCGGGAGTATCATCGCTTAGGCTTTTGAGAATTCTTAAATCGGCTTCAGGAGTTGGAGGAATCAAATGCATCCCCGCATCCCATGTCATATCATATTCGCCATTATCGAGAGTAGTACATTCCGTTTTGCCCGAAGTCAAATCTGCATCCGAATCTTTTGCATCGTCTCCGGCATCCTTTGAAGTAAAATCATATCCAACCGGTTTAACGAATTGAAGATAATAACCGCCTCCATTTAAATTTTGAAAGATGTACGCTCCATCATTATCGGTAACAGCGCTAGATTTCAACAGATCGCTGCAGTCAAATAAATTAACAGTTATGTTAGCAATGCCGCTTTCGCCAACATCTTGAATTCCATTTTTGTTTTTATCTAACCATACATGATCGCCAATAGCTGCTTTTGAATAATAAATTCCAGCATCCCAAGAAAGATCATCCTCACCCGGGTCAAGCGTAGTGCACAAAGTTTTTCCTGTAACAAGGTCGGCGTCAGAATCCAATTCGGAATTGCCGCCTAAGTTTTTAGCAGTAAAGTCGTATCCGTTTGGTTTAACAAATTGAACGTAAAAATTTCCCCCGCTCAAGTTATCGAACAGATATCCCCCATCAGAATTTGTAACTACAGTTTTTAGAAATTGATTTTCACAGTCAAAAAGATTTACTGTTATTCCCTCGACACCGTTTTCGCCGCCATCTTGAATACCGTTTTCGTTTTGATCGTACCAAACCTTATTTCCAATGGAAACGGGTTCTTCGCAAATAACATTAACAAACATTGTATCTTTGGCTGTAACGTTTGTGAGAAATGAGCCATCGGGTAACTGCGGATGACCCACTGCTTGAACGGTATTTTTAAGCGAGCCGCAATGAGCATCATTAGTTGTAAACTCTTTATCAAACTCAAATACCTGCCCTTTATCTACAACACTCGACCATATTTTATTATCGCCGCTTGGTTTTAGTAATTTATCATAAACAGAAACGCCTCCGTGAAGTATAACGTCGCCGCAATTTTCCACTCTAAAATGATATTTAATTTTCTCACCAACGTTAACGCTTGCAGGTCCGGTTTTTTCAATAGTTAAACACGTTTTGTAAAATCCAAAGTCAATAGTCGGATTATCGGCGCAATGTACCGTAACAGCGGCAGTATAAAATTTAGTATCTCCATCGCTGTCTGTGTTGTCGTCACCGCCGCGGTTTTGTTTTGTAGCATACCATTTCGAATTATCGAAAGGTTCAAATATTCCGCCGGAAGCAAAGTTTACATCACTTACTTTTACTTTATAATTTCCGTTCACGACTTCCGCAAATTGATAGATACCGTTATTGTTTGTTGTGGCAGATGTGATTTTGCTTCCGCTTTCATTCAGCAGATCAACCACAACTCCTGCAATTCCCAATTCTCCGTTTGTTTGAACGCCGTCAAGATTTGAGTCGCGCCAGATTAAATTTCCAATCGTGCTCTTGCACGGCTGTTCGTTCTGACAATATCCAAAATCAATCGTGAGGTTCTCATTTTCGACTGAATTTAGGCACAATAAACTTGGATTCGGATTGCTGTCTTTATCGCGCAGACTTCCAACGGTTGTAAGTGTAGGAGTTAATCCCGCTGGCAAGGTTGATTCATCAACTTCAACTGAAAAACATTTGTCAAGAACACCGGTTCCGCCTGTAACCTCGCAGAGAAGTCCGCCTTCTTTACTGTAACCTTTAATTACTGTAAAATCTCCCGAAACCAATCCGGGTCCAATATCCACCGAGCAACTCGTATGAATTTTTGTGTTCGATACTCCATTTACAAAAATTTCTATTTCCGTGCTCAGAGTTCCCTTGTTATCAACGCCGCTAAAAGTAAATTCTCCGCCAGGCTGAACAATTTCTTTGAAAACCGCAATTTTTGGTTTTTTCTGAACGACCTTTATTGTGGCGTTTTGAAGCGTTCCGTCATATCTCATAGTCAACTGAGTAACTTTACCTTCACATGGCTTGCAGTCAACATCGCTCGAACACAAATCTGCGATTGTAAAACTATATTCACCGTTTGCATCGGTAACTTTAGTATCAATAACAGCGCCCAAATTGTCTTTTAACTTAACTGTTACGCCTTGGATACCAGGTTCGTTCGCATCTTGTATTCCATTGCAGTTTGTTGCTGCGCCTAAAGAGGAATAATCGAGCCAAATTTTACTGCCTATTTTTCCCGTACAATCCAATAGAATATTTGAATTTGTACTTGCAGTTGTTTGGCTGAAAATACTTGCAGAAGCAATAAATATAATTGAAACTGCTAACGAAATACTGCGAACTAACTTTTTCATATAAACTCCAACTTAGATTTTGTTGAATTTAAGAAATCTTTTCTTAATAAACTGTTATCAAAGACACACTTCTTTTTTCTTGGTAACGCTTTTTCTACCGGAATAGTTTCTGTAATCCTATAAAATAAATTATTTCTTGAGCAGTATTTGATGCATTTTTCGTTTTTCTATAATTAACAGATTTTTGTAAATTTGAGACGCCATTTAACGAGGTTGAAATATGTCTTTTTTTTTTAACTTGAGTAGATTTTCAAAACAAACAATTCTTCTATTTGTATTCACGCAACTTTTATTACAAAATCCCGTTAACGGACAGGAAAAATATTTCCTCACTATGGAGGAAGCGCTGAACCGCGCTTTACTTGATAACAGCGTTGTAAAATCGAGCAAATATTCTTTGGAAAAAGCTGGGTGGGATTCGAAAAATGCTTGGGCGCAGTTTATTCCTTCCGTTAGTTTTAATTCAAGGTATATGTGGATTGACGAGCAATCTTATGCCGAAAGAGATTTTAGAAGATATTTGCCGCCGGATTTGGCAAATCAATTTCCGCAAACCGTTTTTCAAAATTCTTATTTCACTTCATTCGATGTAACGGCAACTCTATTCAATGCATCAATTGTTAATGGAATATTTATATCGCGCGAAAATGAAACCGCCGCCGAATACAATAACAAATCCGTTCGGCAGAAAACTATTCTCGATGTCATTTCAGCTTATCTAAACCTCAGAAAAAGTTTAGAACTGTCCGCTCTTGAAAAACAGTTTTTAGAGCTTTCTGAATTGAATTATCAAAAAGCCGAAAGGTTATTCGAAGCGGAACGGTATTCAAAAAATGAAGTGCTCCGCTGGAAGATTGAATACCAGAGGAAGAAAAGCGATGTAGTTAATTCCGAATCATATTCACGAACGGGTAAATCGGCGCTCAATAAGCTAATCAACTTTGATCTATTTACAGATCTGGAACTTGATACAGAAATACCACCAAAGTTGATTTCGGAAAGTGAAAGAATTACGCGGCTAAGCGATGAAGAGATTTTGAACATTATCACTTTAAATGACAAAGAATTGATTTCGTCAAATTCCGCATTAGCCGCTTCGCAATCGGGTAAAGATATTTCCCAAATGCTCTACAATGATTCTTACTATCGTTATCTCCCAAATTTATCTGCGAGTTATTCTTATGCCTGGCGGGAGAATAACACCATTGCATTAGATGATTATTCACCCCAGACTTTGATGTTGAATTTGAGCATCCCGATTTTTACCGGTTTTAAAAACATAACAAATCTTCAATCGAATTATTTTGAATACAAGAAAACTGAAGAGAATTTTAACGAACAGCTTCTCGGCACAAGATTTTTGCTGAGTGAAGCTGTAAACAAAATTTTGAATTACAAAACTCTGATCGAGCTTTCTAAAACCAGCGAGGAATTTAGCGAGAGTAATTATGATGTTGTTTCTACGCGGCGGGAAAAGGGTTTAGTATCCAATATCGAATTTATTGATGCGAGTCTGAATTTACAGAGCGCTAAACTTAACCGCGTAAATTTGCAATACGATTTTCTCACATCAATCGTTGAACTTTATTACTTGCTCGGAAAAGTTGAAGAGCTTGTTAATTAAAGTAAGTTCAAAAGTGATTAGCAAATAGGAAAAGAAATATTTCATCATGGAGATAAAATGAGATTTACAAAATATTTATTGATTATAATTTTACCGTTCGTGTTCATGTCTTTAAACGGATGCGAAGAGAACTCAGAAAATTCTGCTGCTGAAAAAGAAAGTTCAGAAAAATCATTATCCACCCGCGCTGCTGTCTCCGTAGAAGCAATGATTGTAAAAAACAAATCAGTGGAAGAACATATTCCATTAGTCGGAAGATTTGAACCGTTAAATTCTGTTGAACTTATCGCTGAGGTTAACGGTAAAATAATCAGCGTTGCGGAAAATGTTGGAAGTCAAATTACAAAAAAAGATACTCTCGCAGTTGTAGACGACCGGATTCCTCTAAGTGAATTCAAACAGGCACAAGCGTTGATTCTTTCCGCCGAGAATAATCTAAAAATTGCGGAAACAAATTTCAGCAGCGATAAAATTCTATTCGGTAAAGGTGATATTTCGGCAGTTGCGCTTGAAAATTCAGGACTTACTGTTAAGAGCGCAAAGGATAATTTATTATCCGCAAAAGCGCTGCTAATAAAGGCTCAAAAGCAGTTTGAGGACACAAGAATTCTTTCACCTATCAATGGATTTATTTCCCGCAAATATATTGAAACCGGGACAATGGTAAGCGCAGGAATGCCGTTGTTCAGAATAGTTGATATTTTAACGCTCAAAATAAACGTGGGTTTACCTCAAATATACATCGACAAAGTGCGGCTTGGTGATAAAGTTGAAGTAACCGTTTCTGCATTGAATGACGAGATGGTTAATGGTCACGTAAAAAGAATTTCTCCTCAAGCCGATGAATCAAGCGGTTTGTTTAATGTGGAAATCCACGTGAGCAATATTAAAGGCATGAGAATTAAAGCCGGAATGACGGCTCAGGTTACAATTATTTTAACCGAAAAACATCCGCAATTATTGGTTCCATCTCACGCAATTGTAAGCAAGAATGAAAAGTCTTATGTATACCGGATTCATAGTAATGTTGCGAAGTTAACTGAAGTATATATCCCTCGTACTGTCGGGTCGCAGGTGATTATTGGTGAAGGTATCGCTGCGGCAGACACAATTGTTGTGGTAGGAATGAAAAATTTGGGAATTGAAACAAGCGTAAAAATCGAGTCGATAAATTAAAGCGTCAACTTATTAGCTCTAATTCACGGACTTAACGAATAAGCTATTTAATAAATTGGATTACAATATGTCTATCGCAAAGTTTTCTGTAAGAAACTCTGTCCTCATAAATTTATTGATGATAGGACTATTTCTATTCGGCTGGTTCTCTATGAATAACATGCCGACTGAACTAAACTCACCTGTTAGTTTTAACTGGGTTTTTGTTACAGTAGTTTATCCCGGCGCATCGCCCACTGAAACGGAAAATTTGATAGTCGATCCGCTTGAAGCAGAAATTCAGGACGTTGATAAAATTTCTGAAACGCTTTCAACCGCGGGCGAAGGATTTGGCTTCGTAATGGTCAAATTCGAGGACATGTCAGACAGTGAATTCCGCGAAAGGTATGCCGATTTAAAAGCTGAAATTGATAAAGTTGATTTCCCTGAAGATGCAGAAGACCCGATAGTTGATGATTTTAGCAGCAGTGATTTTCTCCCCGTTATTACTGTTAATATGGCTTTTTCAATTCCGGAAGATAACGCTCAAAAAATTGCAGATAATCTTGAAGAAGACCTAAAAGATATTTCCGGAATAGCAAAGGTTCAAGTTTCGGGCTTGGCAACAAGAGAAATTTGGGTTGAAGCTGATCCAGAAAAAATGAATTCCTACGGAATAAGTTTCGATGAAATAATTGTTGCCTTGAAGTTGAAGAATCTTAACGTTCCAGGCGGTACAATCTCGATTGAAAAATCCGAGTTCATTATTAGATCAGTTGGCGAATATAATTCTCTCAAAGAAATTTCAAATACCGTTATCCGAATGCCTTCGAGCGGAAGATTTATTAAAATTGGCGATGTTGCCAAAGTTTCCGACAGCAGAAGCGAATTAAATATTTTATCCAGGCTGCAGGGAGAAAAATCCATTTCGTTTTCTATCTCCAAGGAGAGCGAAGCCAATTCTATTGAGGTGATTGAGAATGTTAAAAACTTAATTGAAAAATATAAATTGCAAGTTCAGGATGGAGTTGATTTCAGCTTCAGCAACGATAA
>JAHJTX010000034.1 GCA_018829545.1 Bacteroidota bacterium
GTGTCTTCGTGTCTTTGTGGCATATTTTGAATTACAATTTATGTGGCTGCTGAGTAGTAACTTTATTTTTAATATATCGTCCTTACGGGACTAATTACAAAAATGTTAAGTCACAATATTTATGAAAATATGTACTTAGCGCCGAGAAATATTTCCCTAGCTTATTAAAATCATACTGATTTTTTGCTTCCGTGAACTCAAAAACTTCGTTCTCTGCCGGCAGATTTAGCAGTCTTTCTAATTCTTTTTTCAATTCATCTACGTTCATATTTGAACCTTTAGTATCATTTAAATGCAAATATATTTGGTAGCCGCATAAATGAGGCAACCAGAAGCTAACTTCTTGTTTCTAAAAACTTTAAGAGGTCTTAAAAATTTATTTACTATTAACATACCTTAATTTTTTCCGTTAGAACTTCACTAATAGCGCTTTTTTAAATTGAGAATTCATAATTGATAATGGATAATTATTTTTTTGATTTAGTCGTTTTTATTATTGAAGTAAGCAGTTTCAATAATTCTGTTAAATCTGAATTTAGGCTTTCGTATTCATTTTGATTTATATATTCAGATTTTTCGAGTAATTGAAGCGAGTAGTCAGTTTCGTTAGCTTCTTTTAATGCAATAGAAAGTTTATGAATAAAATCTGCTGTTGATTCTGCATGCTCTGATTCCCGTACTAAAGCTCCTACAGATGTTCCGGCTCTAAGCACTTGCTTACTTAAAACATACTCCTTTTTATCTTCTGCTAAATATTTATATAAACCTACGATCCTAATTGCAAATTCAAAAGACTTATTCCTTACTACATTTTCTTTCATTGTCAATTATCCATTATCAATTATCAATCACTTTTATTTTTCCCGTTACTACTTCACTAATTAACGCAATGCGGTATTCCGCAAGCAGTTCTATTTCTTTTTCTATTTTGGAAATTGTGCCGTCTATTCTTTCTGTTTCTGTTTCAATGTGTTGGACGATTTGGTGTTGTTCTTCTTTATTTTTGGGGAATGAGATAAAAAGTTGATTTATAAAGTCATTCCAATTTGCCCTTGGCATTTTTGTACCTTGTGTTGAACCATCAACAATATCAATAAATATTTTTGAAAAAAGTTTATAGAATATAAGCTTCGGGATTAATTCACCGAATGAATAAACAATCAAAAGCTCTCCAAATAAACCACCATCTTTTTCAGCAAAATATACTTTGTGAAGATAGGGACGCAATTTATTAAAAATAGTATCACCAACTTTGAATGCAGATAATTTTCCTTGGTAGCTTTTATCTTCCTCAATGTTCACCAATTTCCCAGTTCCACTCTCGATATTTTCTACGGCAATCTTAAAATCAGTGTCATCAATTAATTCATCTCTCAATTTCGCAACATATTTCAACTTCTTCACTTCCCATTGTTCGGGGATTTTACCGAGCCCCGCCTTACCGGTGGGCAGGCTTTCTATGCCGCTTGGTTTGAACCCCCTCTGTTTCTCCCCCTTGGTAAGGGGGAGAGCTTTGCCGGTAACTGCGTCGTTTATAATTACGGTGCGTTCTTCTTTTAGGAGTTCAATCAGTTTTTTCTTTTTCTCAATCAGTGTGTCAATCTTTGCGTTTTTGTCGTCAAGGTAATTGGCAATTGCAGTTTGTTCGAATAGGGGAGGATTTAAAACATAAGAATTTTTTAATTTTTCGATTGAGATACTTGGAACTGCACCAGGATTAGTAAACCAATCAAAATTAATTAGAACTAAAAGATAATAAGCGAATTTAACTTCAAAATCTTTTGGTGTTAATGCAATACAGTTATTATCTATTAAGCATTCAACAGTATTAATTTTTCTATGATTCTTTCTTAATGCCTCGCCTATCTTAGCTGCTAAAATTGAATACTGGGGTATTATATTCCATCGGTTCGCTTTGACATCATTATAATTAACATAATTATTTGAGTTACTCACAAAAGATTCCTCTTTATTTATATCGCTTACTTTGAAAAAAGGTACGTCGCCTTCAGTTTGACCTTGCAAAGATTCAGGGAAACCATTACCAGAATGATATACAAATAAGTATTTTGTTTTAGTTACTTCCCAATGTTCCGGAATTCCTAGTACTGAGCTTGTCGAAGCATCGCTGTCAATCCACTCAACGCCGCTGGGTTTGTATTTGAGGTATTTTTTCATAACAGTTTAATTTCTCTCAATAATAATTTGCCTTTTTCGGTAA
>JAHJTX010000407.1 GCA_018829545.1 Bacteroidota bacterium
AATAGAGATAATATAATGGACCCACAAGAAAAGCAGTGCCGGTAGTGGCAATCATCAGTTTAGGAAATACCAAAAACACTTCTTTATCCCACAGAAGCATGTAAATCAGCACGACTGCGTATGAAAACATAACTAATGCAAAAAATCTGTTCGCGGTAGAATTACTATACTTGTGAAAAAAAAATACGGCGAGAAATACGCTTTGCGCCGCTGCAATTAAAAGTAAAATATTTATCCAATTGAAATACACAACACACTCTTTTCTGTGTTTGATCACATATTAATTATTGTGCAAAGCTAACAATAATATTTTATGATTTCACTAAAACTCAAACTCCAACCCGAAAATAGGAAGCAGCATCCACTGGAATATTTCATCTTGTTTATTCGTGTAACCATTCCAATAATAGTGAGCGATATTCTTTTGATTGTAGGCGTTCCAAACACTTAAGTAAAAGATCAAATTTGTTTTCTCAAAAGAAAACCTCTTATCGAACCTAACATTTAGTGAATGGTAGTTCGGATATCGCGAATCATTTATTTTGCTTCCGTCAATTATCCCGTAATTTGCATTCTTAGAAGAAGCAATATCAAATGGCGTATATGGGATTCCACCTGCAAAAATCCATCTCAAAGAAAACTCCCACTCGCTGTTTGGCTTGTAACCGCCCTCAATAGAAAACATAATTCTATTATCAAATATTCGGTTATACTCAATTTTATCGAATGCCTTATACTTGCTCCTGAAATAAGATGCACTCGCCAATCCGTAAAAATTCTCAGCTAGTTTTTTGTGAAGTAAAACCTCAATTCCATACGAAACAGCTTTCCCTTTTGATTTTAGATTTTCGTGAAAAGAATAAAAAATATTTTCATAAAAGATTTCATCAATTATGAACAAGCCGGGTTGACTTTCATCAACAGGAAATTTAGAATAATTTTTTCGATAAATTTCAACAGATAGTTTTGTGCTTTCGGTTAGAAGATAATCTAGACCAAGAATGAAATGCGTTGCTACTGCCGGACTAAGCTTTCTGTTGTTGTCTGTTTGCGCCAATAGCATCAAAGGAATCCGCTGATGAAATATACCAGCAGAACCTCTAAGTGTCGTCACATCATTTATCTTATAAGTTACCGCAAGTCTTGGATCGAAAGTAAGATTTTCAGAGTAGGAATGAATATCAGTCCGCAGCCCGGTGGTTAAAGTAAGGTCAGCAATCGGTGAATAACTGAACTCCGTGAAACTGCCGGCGATAATGGTCGAAGGATTTTTTACAAAACTGAACTCCTGGACAGGATTTCCAAGCACATTATTGAATGAGTAGTATCGGTTATTATAATTATTAAAAATGTATTGTCCGTCAATTCCGAATTCAAATGATGAATTCTTTCCAATTTGAAAATGATTCAGATTGCGAATCTTAATCGAATTCTCGGATGAATGATTTTTTAGAATTGGATTATGCGTTCCCGCTTTAAAATAATCCTCATTAAAATTTTGCTCTGTGAATGAAATTGAAGTATTGCTGTAACCAATTTTGCCCCAAATTCTTCTCCAGTTCGAACCAAGAGTGTATTCATAAATTCTTTGTGTACCATAAACCTCCATTTTATTTTCTTCTGCAGTTTTGAAATCGGAGATCGATTCATCATCTCCTGCTAGCCCTAGAAAAGTAAGTTTGTTGCTATTATCCAAATCAAATGTAATTTTGAATTGATAATCGGAATAACGCGGAGCTATTGAAGTGCCAATATCAATAGCTTTTACCAGCAAATCCAAATAGCTTCTCCTTGCAGAGAGCAACCACGAAGAATTTGTGGATACAAATGGTCCTTCGCCCACAAATCCAAATCCGCTGAAGTTTAAGTCCAATTGTCCGTTGAACTCTTCCTTATTACCTTCTCTAAATTGAAGCTCCATGATGGAAGAAAGCTTATCTCCATATTTTGTTGAGAATCCGCCCGAAGAAAAATTTACGTCCTTTATAAAATCAACATTTATCATTCCAATAGGTCCGCCGGAAGAAGCGTGCGTGGGGAAGTGATTGATATTCGGAACTTCGATGTTGTCAATTATAAAACCGTTCTCCAACGGACTTCCCCCGCGGACAATCAAGCCATTGTTTTGATCATTAACTTTTGCAACGCTTGGAAGGGACAGAAGAATTCTGCTCACATCACCCGCAGAACCGGGAGCTCTCCTAATTTCTTCATAGGAATAATTAATAATGCTGCCCGGGCTTAAACTTCTTTCTTCAAAAAAGCTTCCGGTTACTGTTATTGAATCAGTTTCAATCGATGATTCTTTCAGATCCAAATCTACCTTTGTTACACGACCCGGCTTAACAACTATATCGGTTTTTATTTTTGCGCCGTACCCCAAATAACTGAAATTCAATGAATAAGTTCCGGGTGAAACATTGGCGATTGTATAATTTCCATTTACATCCGAAGCAGCGCCAGTGGTCGTTCCCAGAATAACAACATTTGCTCCGATAAGGGGCTGCTTAGAATCAAAATCTGAAATAAGTCCCTTGATCGATCCATTAGTAAACTGCTGTGCTTGAAGAAGTGATGTCAATAAAATTAAGAGCGCTATTAGTGTAGATTTATGTGAACCCATGAATAATCCCTTTCGATATTTTTTTGAATGAAAAATTAATTCATGCCGACCTAAATAACGCCCAAACCGATTGGCGTGTACATGAAGTCATTAATTTATTATCCAATTTAGGAGCGCGGATAAATTCACAATCGGGAAATGGAACAAATCATTTTTTTCTGTTAATGTGTTTCAGTAACTTAACCGCAAAAATTGTGAGGAAAAATGAAATCATTAATCATTTACAACAACTTCGCCGCACACAAGAGATCGCATCAATTCGTAAATCAATTAAAAAGTCTCTACGAAGCAAATAATATTGAGTATGAACTCATTTTTCCTGAAAGCAGGGAGCAAGCGCAGAATATTGTGAAAGATGCCGATTTCGAAAAATACAATTCTGTAATTACCGCAGGGGGCGACGGTTCGCTTTATACAACTCTTAACGGTTACATGCAGAATACTTCTTCAAAGAGAATTCCGCTCGGCGTAATTCCGGTTGGAACAGGAAACGCTTTTGTTAGAGACATTGGACTTGACGCAGATGAAATTGAAAAAGCTTTTAACGCAATTAAATCGGGTAAAACAAAGAAAGTTGACATCGGGAAATTTATAACGGAAGGGAAGGATTATTATTTCATCAATATAATCGGAATGGGCTTTGTAACTGACGTTGGAAAGACAGCCTCAAAATTAAAAATGTTCGGGAACACCGCATACACTTTCGGCGTGCTCTATCAAACAACATTTTTGAAAACATTTAATGTGGAAATTGAATATGACGGCAACACTATAAACCGCGAATCTATTTTTATTGAAATTTCTAATACGCGCTACACCGGCAAAACATTTTTAATGGCTCCTCACGCTAAAATTGATGATGGACTGCTTGATGTGACGATTATGAACAAAGCATCAAGGGCAAGATTACTTAGCTGTTTGCCGAAAATATTTACAGGCGAACACCTCAAAATGAAAGAAGTGGAAACTTTTCAGGCAAAGTCTATTAAAATTGCGACTGATGTTCCTTTAATGCTGACGCCCGATGGCGAGCTTATGGGCTCTACGCCTATTTCCTTAGAATGTATTCCAGGCGCAGTCGACGTATTTGTGAATAAATAAACTTGCAACTTAGCGCATCATTTTCAGCAAAAACTTATGTGTCGTCTCAGTGACTTCTACTTGTGGTTGTATAAATTCATCCATGAATTTAGGTTCATTTTATTTCTCCAAACTCTCTCATCATCGAGACACTAAAAATATTTTGATAACAATCCTTTGTGACTTTAACTTTTGGGGAGATTCAAAATTGAAAATGTTGGAGAATATAAATCAAAAATTCGTTCTAGAGATTCTAAGTATCTTCGCAATACTCGGATCAATTTTCGTACTACAAGGCGGGGGTATTTTACTTTCGTTTTTTTTAATTCTTCTAATTTTTCTCTTCTCTAAAAATAAAAGCGAGTTTCTACAATCGATTGGATTCAAGAGACCGGAAAATTTATCAAAAACAGTTGTCTTCTCACTAATCTTCGCGGTGATACTGGAATTGAGTTCTCAGATTATACTAACTCCGCTGATAGAAAATATATTTCAATCGAAATTAGATTTATCTAACCTGGACGGCTTAAAGGGCGATTTCGTTAATTACTCGATAATGTTAGTAATTGGCTGGGTTGTTGGCGGATTTTTGGAAGAAATTGTATTCCGCGGTTATTTGATTATGCGTCTTAAAAAATACATTGGAGAAGCAAAGTTCTCGCTCTTTTTGATATTATTAATTGTTTCTATTCCCTTTGGAACGAGCCACGCTTACCAAGGCATAAGCGGTATGATAAGTACCGGAATATTTGCTTTTATTTTCGGCTTAGTTTTTATTCTAAAAAAATATAATATTTGGTTGCCAATATTAACCCACGGATTTGTTAATATGGTCGGGATAACAGTTATTTATTTTGATTTAACAGATACATTAAATTCTTTTTTATTTTGATCCGCCTACTCACGACAATCCAGTCTACCAACAGGCAAGATCGAGATTCGGCGGACGAGAAGGTTGGGTAAAAAAATCCACCTCCCCATCTTCCAAGCAAAGCTGTAGGCAGGTTGAGATGTGAAATATATTTTACGATATCTACTGTTTGCAGCGGGGAGATTTATTATTTTTCGAGTAAGATTTACTAAATAACTTTTTAAATAACGAATTATTTTTTTGGTTTATATATGACGAATGAAAAGTCAACTTCGGTACAAGGATTTGGCACAGCGCCGGTATTCTTTACAGCAATTTCGACTATACTTGGCGCAATACTCTTCCTGCGTTTCGGATATGCAGTAGGCACATTGGGGTTTCTTGG